>JAIUNA010000120.1 GCA_022565265.1 Roseinatronobacter sp.
AATAGAGACGATAGGGCCAAAGAGTTCCTCTTGCACCAAATCAGAGTCCAGCCTGTCAATCCGAAACAGGGTAGGGGTAACAAATGCCCCGCCAGCAAGCCCCCCACCGGGTTGCCCGCCCCGCAAAACAATCTCGCCTTCATCTCCGGCCTGTTCGATCAGGCGCAGGATGCGCGCCTCGTTGGCCTTGTCAATCAAGGCACCCATGCTGCTTGTCGGATCAGTGCCGGGGCCTGTGCGCACTGCCTGAAAGGCCGTAACGATGCGTTTGGTGAAATCCTCCAGAATGCTGTCATGCACCAGAAAACGTGTCGCCGCGACACAAATTTGCCCCGCCATCATTACGGCGGCGCGTGTCAATTCGGGAATGCTACGATCAAGATTTGCATCGCCAAAAACCACGGCAGGCGCCTTGCCCCCAAGTTCCAGCCCAACGCGCTTGAGCGTGGGGGCCGCGCCGGCCATGATATGCCGCCCTGTGGCAGATGATCCGGTAAAGCTGATAACATCCACATCGCCAGATGCGACAAGCGCTTGCCCGACTTCCGCGCCACTCTCATTGACAGAATGGATAACGCCACGCGGCAGAGAAGGGCACTCTACAAGGCACTCCATAACGCGCTGATGTATCAGCGGTGTCTGGTGTGCGGGTTTTATAACACAGGTGCAGCCAGCAGCCAAAGCCGGGCCGAGAGAGCGCACCAGCAGCGTAACAGGCGCATTCCAAGGCACGATGATTGCAGCTACCCCTGCGGCCTCGCGGTGCATAACGGAAAAGCTGCCCGGCGTTGCTTCAAAGCTGCGCCCCAGAATAGCGCGCGCAAGGCCGCCATAATAACGTACCTCAGAGATGGAACCAGCCATTTCACCACGCGCTTCAGCGTGCAGTTTGCCATTTTCCAGAACAATCAATTCGGCAAGATCATCCAAAGCCGCTTCCAGACGATCGGCGAATTCAAAAAGAACCTGTGCGCGCAATCGCGGGTTGCTTTGCCACGTCGTGCCAAAAAAACACTGCCGCGCCGCTGCGGCTGCTTGGGCAGCCAAGGCGGCGCTCCCCAGATGGTAATGTCCCAGAACCTCGCCTGTTGCCGGGTTCAGGCTTTCAGCAACCGCGCCCTCGCTGACCCATTCACCATTGATGTAATGCTGTGCAATGCGCATCTTATCCTCGCAATTTCAGGCCAAGCAGGTTGACTGCATTGTCTTGATATATTTTGCGCTTCTGGGTGTCGGTGATATCCATATTGTCCAGAATACGCAGCGTTTCACGAATGTAATATGGCCCGCCCTCTGGATCGAAAGGCGCGTCCGATGCGAATAGGACGCGATCCTCGCCAAAGAAATCTATCGCGTGCTTGATGGCTTTGGATGAACCGAATGTGGCTGTATCTGCATAAAAACTCTTGAAATACTCCAGATGCGGGCGTTTCAGGGCCTTGCGCACTGCGCCAAGGTCTCGGTCGGAGGTGCGCGCGCCCATCTGATCCCAGCCGGGGCCAACGCGCCCCTCGAAATACGGGATCATACCCCCCGCATGGTGGGTAATGACATTCAGGTTTGGCCACCGATCAAAGAATTGCGAAAAGACCATGCGCGCCATTGCGGCCGAGGTCTCGTAAGGCCAGCCGAATGTCCACCAGATCTCATATTCAGATTTATCTTCAGTCAGATAATCAGAGAAATTTGCACCGCGTGCAGGGTGCAACCAGACCGGTTTGCCAACCTTGTTCATGTATTCGAAGAAGGGGGCGAACTCTGGCAAATCCAGCGGTTTCCCATTCACGTTTGTAAAGATTTGCGCGCCGACAGCGCCCAATTCTTCAATCGCACGCTGTGTTTCTGTGACCATGGCGTCAGGGTGGTTCATCGGAACCGTTGCGATAAAGGCGGGAAAGCGGTCGGGGTGGGCGGCGCAAAGCTCTGCCATCGAATCTGAACCAATGCGCGACAACTCCAGCGCCACATCGGCATCCGCCAATTTTTCCAGTGGTGGCGACGCCAGAGAGAGAACTTGCATGTAATCTGGCCCAAACTCGTCCATCACACGAAAACGGATATCCAGATCAGTCATCATCGGCACATCGCCAGAGCGCTTTGTGATATCGCTCATTGTGCCAATATGTGCGATCAGCCTGTCAAAGAAGGGCTTGGGCCAAATGTGATTGAACACATCGATTTTTTTCATGTTCTTCTCCGATCTGTATTCGCCAAATCAAGCGGTTGCTTTGGCTGTGTGTCGTCATTTGGTGTTGTGGCTCGGCTGTGTTGTAGCCGGGCACTGATATCGGTTGCAGCTGCCATCACTTGCTGGCCTAGTTCATCAATATGCACGGGTGTGATGAGAGACCCGGCGACAGTTACGCATAGAGAGGCTATTGGGCTATTCGTGGCATCGAAAACAGGTGCAGCAATTCCCACAACACCGGGTGTCACCTCGCCGTAAGCCACCGCATAGCCCACACGCTGGACATTCTTCATGCCGTCGACAATTTCCGGAACTGTCGTGCCCAAGCCGATATTGCGTAATTCATCGATGTTTTCTTCGATAAGAGTGACCATGCGCGCACGTGGCAAAAACGCCATGATCGAGCGCGAAATTGCCCCGCGGCCCAGTGGCATTGGGCGCCCGCGCGGATAGCTGGAAAGTGGATCGGAGGTGGAGACCTCAGAGGCAATACAAAGCAGCCGCCGACCATACCACCGTACGAGTAACGCGGTGCAAGGCAGGTTTTGCGTAAGTTTATGCAGATGATCCGCGCCATGCTGTAAAAGCGGGTCAGATTTCCGCATGAGGTAATCCATCTCTACCACGCGCGGCCCCAGCATAAGCCCCGCACCGGGAAGTGATGTCAGCAAACCCGCTTCGCGCAAGACCTTTAGGTAGCGATAAAGCGTTGGGCGCGTGTATCCCAATTCGCGCATCAACTGCTCTGGTGTCCATTCCAGTTTGTCCTCTGTAAAAAGGTCCAGGATGACGAGCACTTTTTCAAGGCTATGAAGCCCGCTCATGCCTTACCCCCCCTGAGAGTTTGTTGCGGTGCGCCCGCAGAAAACTAAGCGCAATCAGTCCTATTCCGCCCAGAACCCCAATCACATCACTGAAGATCGCGCCTTCAAACGCGCCGTTGGGTACCAGAGCAAGCCAGCCAAAGGCTGCCATGAATAGGCGTGTCACCATTGACAGGCGATCAGCCAAATATCCGGCAAGCGCTGCAGATACCAGCCAAACCCCCAAGACGGATGTAAGCAGGGCAAGGGCGATTTCAGGTGTCTCTCCGCGCAGCAGCAAGGTGGGTGAGAATACGAATAAAACGGGGATGACATAAGCCACCCAGCCAAATCGCATCGCAGCAAAGCCTGTTGCCATAGCGGGCGCGCGTGCAATACTGGCAGCGGCAAAGGCGGCCATTGCTATCGGTGGGGTAATCATCGACATCATGCCGAAGTAAAGAACATAAAGATGGGCCGCGATTGGATCGACCCCCACCTGTATCAATGCGGGCGCGACCAACGCGGCCAGCAGGACATAGACGCCAAGTGTTGGTAATCCCATGCCCAAAACGATACACACCAGTGCCGAAAGCGCGAGCAAGGCAAACAAATTCCCCGCGCCTACCTGCACCAGTGCGAAGGTCAGATTGAAGCTTAGCCCAGTGATATTCAGAACACCGATCACCAGCCCTGCGGCGGCCGAGATGAGAATGATCTCGATAACCGCATAACCTGTCAGGTGCAGCGACGAGAAAATGGTCGATACTGCGGGCCGTTTCCCACGATACCCGAATATAAGCGCTGTTCCGATAACTGAAACAGCCGCTACCATGGCTGATTTCTCCGGCTGCCAGTTCAGCGCAAATAGCGTATAAATCAGCACCCCAAAGGCCAAAAGAAAGTGCAAGCCCGTTGTAACCTCGCGACCAGCCGGAATTTCGGATTTCGGAACGCGGGAAATACCCAGCTTGGCCGCTTCAAGATCTGCCTGAATAAACAGGGCGATATAATACAGTAAGGCCGGCGCAAGTGCTGCCATGACAATGTTTGTATACGGCACCGCCAGAAACTCTGCCATCAGGAAGGCGGCAGCGCCCATCACAGGCGGCATAAGCTGCCCGCCTGTCGAGGCGACAGCCTCGATCGCACCCGCTTTGTGGGCAGGATAGCCATCGCGCTTGATCATGGGGATTGTCACAACGCCCGTGCCAACCACATTTGCCACGGCAGAGCCGGAAATTGACCCAAACAGCCCAGAGGCCAAAACCGCAATCTTCATCGCGCCGCCTCGAAAACGGCCCATGATTGTCAATGCGGCATCCGTGAAAAAATAGGATCCTCCGGTGATTTCCAGCAATCTGCCGAACAAGATGAAGGCCACCACAACAGTTGCCGCCACCGCCATCGGAATTCCCAGAATCCCGTTTGAATCCAGCGCCATATACGCGCCCAATATCTCTATGCTCTGGGGCCGTCCCGACAGCCGGCCCGGAATAAGATTCGCATAGAGCGCATAGGTCAGAAAACATAAGATAATGATGACAAGTGCCCATCCTGTCGCCCGGCGCAATGCCTCTAGCAAAAGCAAGATGACAAGTAAGCCAGGAACCCAGATATCGAGGCTGCGGGCAAAAACCTTTGTGACAAAACTGGCATAATTCATCACCAGATAGGCAACAAGGCAAGCTGCGAGGATTGCAGCAAGCACATCAGGCCAAGGCACAAATTGGCGTTCGTGCCCGCGCCTGAAGGGCAGGCTAAGATAGGCCACTGGCAGGGTGAGGCCCAAGATAGCTGCCATTAATTGCTGGGTATAGAAAGCAATCCCCAGCAATCGCGGAACCCCCAAAGCCCATCCGACCGCCACCAGAGTGATACAGGCGGCAAGCACATGTGCAATCGGGCGCCAGACATTTGGGGGCAATCCCTGCCAAAGGGGGTTCCTATCAGCGATCATCTGCGCTTACTCAGTCCACAGCCCGGCTTCTTCGTAGTACCGGATTGCACCGGGATGATAGGCGACAATCCCGGTGTCGCGCACCATATTGGTTTGGGGGTCAAAGGCCGCGAAGGGCGGGAATGTCGCGCTTAACAACTCGGTTCCCTCGGCCAAGGCCTTGACTAGATTGTAGACAACATCGTCTGCAACATCGCTATGCGTGAAGATCAGTTGTGGATAGGCGAAGAACCAGCCATCTTCTTCAACGCCGGGCGTGCTGCCAGCTGTGATGAACTCGAAATAGCCAACTGGCCAATGCTCGCGTAGAAGGGCAAGGTTTTCCTCGCTTGGGTCGATCGGCAGGGCGCGCAATCCGCCAACCGCGGCATCAGCCTCGCGCACTTTGCCCGCACCTTGGGCAAAGACAAAGCCGACCGTATCGCCCGCGATAAATGCGTCAGCCCCCGCAACGACAGAAGCGACGTTGACCGGGATCAAATCTGCGCGGGTCATCCCTTCGGTGGCATAAATCGCGTCGAGTTGGGGCAGAATTGTCTGTTGGGCTGTGTACCCGTCGACCATTGGTTTGCCGCGCAAATCTGAATGCGAGAAGATGTCGGAATCTGCACGCACAAAGACCGAGTTTATCAAGGGCATAATCAGTGCAGCAACGCGCAGATTTGAATTCTCTGATCCGCTAAACCATTCCCGCCCCTCAAAGGCGTAGGCGACCTCTTGCAAATTTGCCACGCCAAATTCTATGCCCCCTGAATTCACAAGCGGTATATATTGGTTCGGGCTGGTGGCGGGTTGAATAGTAACATTCATGCCGGCTGTGCTGGCAGCGCTCGCGACTGCGGTTCCAATATTATGAAAGATCGAGCCAGGATTGGACGTTGCGATTCCAACAACCTGCGCCTGCGCCGATGCGCTTAACCCCATGCCAAGCGACAATGCCAGACCAAACGTAAGGTGCTTCATTTCTCTCTCCCTGAAATCTTGTGGCGCGATGCGCCGCTCCCCCCATGAAATCTCATTATTAGAGATTTCAGATCAACATTCAGCTTGCTTGATCTGAAATTTCAAGCAAAAAATACATCTGAAGTGCAAATATTCATACAGAACTTGGCATGATGCGCACAGAAGTGGGGGATAAAAATATGAAAAAACAAACGGTTGATGGAGAAGATCCACATTTGATTGATCTGCACCCCAGAGGGCAGACCGGGGCGGAGGCGCTGCTACGCAGTTTAAAGCGCAACGGAATCGACTACATTTTCTCAAACAGTGGAACTGATTTTCCCCCGATCATCGAAGCTATCGCGCAAATTCCCCCAGATGATCGCCCCGAAGCGTTGCTTGTGCCCCATGAAACAGCCGGTATTTCCATGGCACATGGGTATTACCTGACAACTGGGCGGGCACAGGCGGTTATGGTGCATGTGAATGTTGGTCTGGCCAACACGGTGATGGGCGTGATCAACGCAGCAAGCGATAATGTGCCTGTGCTGGTAATGTCAGGGCGCACACCGATTACCGAGCGCGGCCATGAAGGTAGCCGTGTCACACCTATTCAATATGGTCAGGAGATGTTCGACCAATCCGCGCTGGTGCGCGAAGTTACGAAATATGAGTATGAGATGCGCTATCCGGAACAAGGAGATAGCTTGCCTACGCGCGCAATCAGTGTGGCACGCGCTGCTCCTGCCGGGCCGGTCTATCTGAGTTTGCCGCGAGAGCCTTTGATGGCGACAGTCCCGGCAGGGCTTGCCGATGCGACACCGCAAGCCGCCGCCAGTTTGTCTGCCCCCGATCCTGCTGCAATCTCTTTGCTGGCTGGCTGGATCGCGTCAGCCGATGCGCCTGTTATTCTTTGCCAAAGGAGTGCGCCTGATGGCGCTGCTGCTGCGGCCCTTGCGTCTCTGTGCGAAGCGCATGCCATCGCAGTTTGCGAGCCGTTTTCTGTACGTAATGTGATGCCCGGCAACCATCCTATGCTTATTGGCCATGATCCGAAAGCTGCCTTGCAAGATGCTGATTTGGTTATTGTGCTGGATAGTGGCGTTCCGTGGATTGAGGCAACGGGCCGCCCGCAGGATAATGCAAGAATATGTCATATCGGCCCAGATCCGGCATTCCGGCGCATGCCTGTGCGCGGCTACCGTAGCGATCTATCCATTACCGCCGATCCAGCACTGGCGCTGGCCGCTTTGTCCCAAGCCTTGCCAAAAGCAGGCGCGCATGTCGCAAAGCGCCGCATGCATATCAGCGCGCAAGCCGCCGCGCGGCGAGAGGCGACAGATGCATTTGCCGCACAGGGCGCAACCAGCCCGATGAGCGGCGAATGGCTTAGCCGCTGTCTTTCAGAAGTGATGGATGAAGAGGCCGTAGTCTTTAATGAGTTGGGTGCGCTTCCTGCGTTCATGCGCGCGCATGGGCCAAACCGTATTTTCAGTAACCCACATTCTGGCGGTCTGGGTTGGGCGCTTCCCGCGGCGCTGGGGGCGCAGCTTGCAGATCGCGAACGACTTGTCATCGCTTGCGTCGGGGATGGTTCTTATATGTTTGCCAATCCCGTGGCGTGCCACCAGATTGCAGAGGCGTTAAACCTGCCGATTTTGACAATTATCAAGAATAATGGCCTCTGGAATGCGGTGCGACGCTCCGTTGTCGCAGCCTATCCCACCGGTGCGGCGGCCCTTGCTAACACTATGCCGCTTACCTCGCTTGCGCCGGCGCCTGATTATGGCTTTGTTGCACGTGCCAGCCGTGCTTATACAGAGCGCGTACAGAATGGTCAGGATTTGCCCGCTGCTCTCGCCAGAGCAATAGAGGTGATCCGAAAAGACAAGCGCCAAGTTGTGCTTGATGTCTCGATTTCCGTGTCAGACCGCCATTGATCGGAAATTTTGGATGTTGCCAAATTCACGATTTTTGAGGCTGGCCAATGCTACTCTTTGAGACTGGGGTCACTTGCCTTGGAAGCTATGAGGTGGCGGAGTACCCCGGACTGTGAAAGACCTGCCCCGCCTACCTTTCGCCGCTTGGGATGGCCACTGCGAGCATCTTAACCGCTGGAGCTTCGTTCAAGATGGCAAGAGCGTCACTTTTGATGTCAAAAGCCGAAGGGGTTCGACAATGATCCCGACGTGCTCACCGCCGCCTTCCGCGCGTGTTGGGAGTTTTGTTGCCGCGCGGGCCGGTAAGGACAGAGGTATTGGCCCGGTTTTCTGCGCGAAGCTTGCGCCAGCGCTCCAGACGCTCCGCCGACAGGTCTCCGGCCGCGACGGCGGCCTGAATGGCGCAGCCCGGCTCGTGTGCATGGGTGCAATCCCTGAAACGGCACTTCGGGGCCAGCTCGGTGACCTCGGCGAAGAGCATGTCCAGACCGGCGTCGGCGTCACTGATATGTAGCGTCCGCATCCCCGGCGTGTCGATCACGCACGCGCCCCCCGCGATGGGGTGTAGAGAACGGGAGGTGGTCGTATGGCGCCCCTTGGCATCGCCCTCGCGGATTTCGCCGGTCAGTTGCGCATCAGCGAGCGCTTTGTCGGTCAGAGTGTTCAGAAGCGTCGACTTGCCGACCCCGGATGAACCGACAAGGGCCACGGTCTGGCCCGGCCCGCACCACGGCGACAGCATGTTTGCCGCGTTGGAAGCCTTGGCATTCAACGCAACGACGGGCAGATCGCGTTGCAACGCTTGGGCTTGGGTGCGATAAACCTCAACGTCGTCCACCTGATCGATCTTTGTGAGAACGATCACCGCGTTGATCCCGGCCTCGTTCACCAAGGCCAGATAGCGTTCCAGCCGCGCAGGATTGAAATCTTCGTTGCACGAGGAGACGATGAACATCGTGTCGACATTGGCTACGATCACTTGCCGGGCATGGGCGCCCTCGGTGTGGCGTTGGAGCAGCGTGCGGCGCTCCAGCCTGCGCAGGGCCGTCTTGCCACCGGGTTCCATCAAAACCCAATCCCCGACCGCGTAGTCTGTCGTGGCGGCATGAGCGGGAGGATCAAGCCGCACCTGGCCTGCTCCAGTTTCCGCCATCAGCCGAGAGCGATGTACGGCCGCGATGCGGACTGGAACAAGTTCGATGTCGGCAGTGGCTAGTTGCGCGGCAAAGAACCGGGACCATCCAAGTCCATGCAATGGTGATGAGGTCATTGTCTATCTGCGGGTTTCATGCTGGCTACATGACGGCGATATCTGACGGGTGCAAGCGCTCTTTGGTGCTTGGCATTGTCATGCAACGAAGATGAAACGAATGATCCCAAAGTTTCCCCTCTCTGGCGGGCTACAACGCGCCGATGAGATGGTGTGCTGCGTGCTCACGCCGATGCCGATCCCAATGCGGCGTCAGTCCACGCGTTGAACCGAAGCGGCTGAAATAGCGATTGCCCGATTGCCCAGTGTGATTTGGACTGAATCTGCACAGAACTTGGGCTTG
>JAIUNA010000121.1 GCA_022565265.1 Roseinatronobacter sp.
ATAGGCTTGTCACGTGTATAGATACCCGCATCATCCGCCGCCCAAAGCGCCAACACTTTCAGCCCGTCAAATTCTGGGTCAAGATAGCCGTTTTCCAGCAATTCCCACATCAAGCTTGTCGAGGCCACACCGTCAGATGACAGGCCCGGCAGTTCGATCATCTGCGTGCGCGGGAATTGGGGCGAGGTGTAGCCGGGCAAGCTGAACACCATATCTACTGTGCCCTCTTGCGCCTGCCGGATCAATTGCGGCGCACCGCCCCCAAGCTGCATCGAGGGGTACAGCGTCAGCGTCAGTTCCCCGCCCGATGCCTCGGCAATCTCTGCCGCGAGAGGCTCCAGAATATTGGTGAAGATGATATGGCTGGGGCCAACGAATGTATGCAAACGCAATTCGGTTTGCGCGGCGGCAAAAGATGCGCCGAACAGGCCCGATGCCAAAGCCACGGCCGCAGCCGATAGGCGCAAGGATGCTGTGCGTGTCTGTACAGATGTCATGGTCTTCCTCCCTGAGTGTTTTGCAGATTGTATCTGCCGATTATAGTCCGATTGCCCGGATCAACCGAGCGCGCCGCGCCAGATCGGCATTCAGCCGCTCGCCAACCCCTCCGAATGCTACGTTACGCCGCGATTTCAATTGCTATCAATTATATTTTTCTGCAATTCGCTTAACCAAACGGATATGCTCCCCGCATATCCCCCGTGCTGCCAGCCAATACCACATACAGGGCATCAGAACAGCAACCTTCAGATGCAAACACTTGCCTTCCTGACATTTTATCCTCCCCGTTCCCGGCCTGACAGCCATCCAGCGCAGCAATGACGCAGATAAGCAAGCTGCACGCCCGACTTTGCCCATCTTGGCGTTAACTCAACGCATGTGCAAATAACACTTGGCAGAAATGGTATTGAAATTGATCCCGACAAATAAGTTTTCCGCTTTATGTTATCGAAAACCGCCATCAGATGCAGCACTGCGCGCAACCTCCTGCGCCAGAAACTCCAGAAAATCCAGATGCAGGCGGCCCGGCAAGCCCGTGCGCAAGGCTGTGACGCCAATAGCGCGGGCGCTGCCGGGAACAGGAATGTCCAATGTCACCAGCAAACCTTGTTCCAGTTCATACCGGATCTGATTGGGCGAAATCAGCGCCAAAGCGTCCGATTCCAGCAATATCCCGCGCAGAACGACCAAAGACCCTGTCTCGACATGCCCACGCAGGTGCTGGCCCAATCCGTGACGCTGGGCAAATGCCTCGAACACCCGGCGCGCGGGCGCATCGCGGCGCGGCACGATCCACGGAAATTGCCCCAATTCCGGCCCTGAGATTTCTGCCCCCACAAAGGGATGCCCGGCGCGCGCAACCAAACGCAGCGAATCGCTCAGCAACGGGGCCTCAAGCAGATCATCAGCGCCAACATCGTCGCGCAGCGCGCCCACAATCAGATCACAGGCCCCCAAGCGCAGGCGCTGCAACAGAAATTCATAAGCCCCGTCCAGAATCTCTATTCTGGCGAAAGGGTATTTTTCCAAAAGCCGCAGCACCGCGCGCGGGACAAGCCGGGTACGCGCCAATGGCAAGGCCCCGATCACAAGGCGGCTGTCAAACAGGCCCTTGCGCGCGCGCAGGTCGGCATGCGCAAGCTCGATCTCGCGCAGCGCAAGGCTTGCGCGCCGGGCAATATTCTGGCCCACCGCATTTAGCGCCCGACTGCGCCGCCCCCCTTCCAGCACCGGCTGGCCGATAATCTGCTCTATATCCTTGGCCGCGCGCTGTACCGAGGCCTCAGTCTGCCCCAAGCCACGCGCCGTTGCCGGAAAGCTGCCTGTAAGCGCAAATAGCGCCATCACCCGCAGTTGCGTAATACTGGCATAGCGTTCGAGCAAATCTGCGCTGGCCTGTCGCGCCCGGCCTTTGGCAAAAAGCGCGGGATCTTGCAAATGGGCAAGCGCGCGGCGCGCGCGTTCTGTCACGATCTGCCCCTCTGGTGTAAGGGTAACGGCATTCCCCACACGCTCCAGCAAGGGGGCATCAAAGACGCGGGCCAGTTTTGCTATCGCCTGCGATGCTGCGGGTTGAGATATATGCACGGCCCGCGCCGCCTTGGTCAGCGATCCATCCTGCGCGGCCAGATCCAAAAGGCGCAGATGGCGCATGTTTGGCCAGTCAGAGCAGATCAGGCTGGGCGGTACGGACATGATATCTGGCCTGTTCTGGCGCGGGCGCGCATTGGGGCAAAGCGGGTATGCAGCATGAGCGCCAATCCTGCCGCCAGCAACAGGGGCCGCCGCCAAACAGCATTCAAACCCTGCACAGGTTATAAGTATATTGCGCATACATCCCAAGGCAAGCGCAGAATTAATTCTCAAATATCTGATATTATTTATTTTTATTATAAAGTGGGTTATTGAATATGCTACATGGCATTTGACATATGGGGTTGAATCCGGGCGCTGTCTGGTGACAGTGCAAGGCAGAGACAAGGGCAGGAGTTACGAGTGAGCATCCTTCTGGCCGTTCTGGCCATTCTTTTGGGCGGTGTGATGAAAGGCGCAATCGGCGCGGGTGTACCAGTGATTGCCGCGCCTGCGCTGACCATGCTGTTCAATGTGCAAACGGCTGTGGTTATTCTGGTTGTGCCCAATCTTCTGAGCAATATCTGGCAAGCATGGCAATTTCGCGCGCAGGCCATGCCAAGGCGGTTTCTGGTTCTGTTCGCGGGGGGCGGCATGTTGGGGGTGGCCGTGGGAACATGGGTTCTTGCGGTGCTGCCACAGGAAAGCCTATCGTTGCTGGTGGCGCTTGCGGTCATTGCCTATATCGGCTTGCGGCTGGCAAAGCCGGGTTGGACATTGGCGCGCGATACCGCAAACCGCCTGTGTGGGCCTGCGGGGGTGGTGGGCGGCTTCTTGCAAGGGGCCACAGGCATTTCCGCCCCGGCCTCGATCACGTTTCTCAATGCGATGAAGCTGCCGCGAGAGGCGTTTATCGGCACGATCTCGATCTTCTTTGTTGCCATGACAGCGATGCAAATCCCCGCGCTGTGGAGTGTGGGGCTGTTGAGCATGGAAAAACTGGCGCTGGGTTTTGGCGCATTGGGGCTGGTCTTTCTGTCCATGCCACTCGGCAACTGGCTGGGCAAGCGCGCCTCTCCCAAAGTGTTTGACATCATCATGCTGGGCACGCTTGGGGCAATCGCAATCAAGATCGTGATAGAAACGGTCTTCTGACAGCAAAGGCGCGGCGGTATGGTTGTCTTGCATATATTGCTGCCCATTTTTGCAGTCATTGCCACTGGTTTTATGGCGGTGCGCACCGGCTATCTGGATCGCAACAGCGTGGCCCCTGCCGGGCAAATCGTGATCCGCATCGCTTTGCCTGCGCTGATCTTTCTGGCGCTGGCCACAACGCCTGCGACCGAAGCCTTTGATCTGCGCTTTTTGCTGGTCTATGGTGCGGCCTCGCTTGGGGTAATGGGGCTGTGCTTTGGGCTGGCACGCTTTGCGCTGCACATGACGCAGGCCGAAGCTGCGGTGGTGGCGCTGGGTGTGTCCATGGCCAATAGCGGGTTTCTGGGCTTTCCCATTGGTCAGGCCCTTTTGGGGCCAGAGGCCGCTATCCGCATTTTCACCCATTGCCTGATTGTTGAAAATATCCTGATCCTGCCGTTGGGTTTGCTTATCCTGTCGGCGACCAGTGCAGATGGGGCCAGCATATCGCGCGCGACGCTTGCGCGCGATATGCTGCGCAATCCGCTGATGCTGGCATTGATTGCAGGGGGCGCAGTATCGCTGCTGGGGCTGGGGGTGCCTCCTGCCGCGCACTCGGTGCTGGAATTGCTGGCGCGGCTTTCGGCGCCGCTGGCGCTTTTGGTGATTGGCGGCATGCTGGCCAGCCTGCCAGCATCGGGGCGGATAGGCGCGGTGGGCCTTATCGTGGGCGGCAAGCTGGTGTTGCACCCGCTGGCCGTGGGGCTTGGCGCGGCGCTGATGCCCGGACTTTCGTCCCAGATGGCGGCCGGGGGAATTTTGTTTGCCGCCATGCCCATGATCACGATTTTCCCGCTTCTGGCCGCACGCGCAGGCCAAGGGCAATTGGCGGCTTTTGGCCTTTTGGTGGCAACGCTTGGCAGCTTTGCCAGCTTGCCTCTTGTCATCCATCTGCTGGGGCTTGCCCAACTGTAACCAACACACCCGGAGGTATTGCATGTCTGAACCTATCCTAAGCGCAGGCGCAGCCCTGCTGGCGCGGCTGAAAACCGTGGGCGTTGATTATATCTTTGCCAATTCGGGCACAGATTTTCCGCCCATCATCGAAGGGCTGGCAGAGGCCGCAGCGAAGGGAATTGCGCTGCCCAAGGCCCTGACAATCCCGCATGAACATGCGGCGATGGGTATGGCGCATGGGTATTATCTGGCCTCTGGCCGCGCGCAGGCCGTGCTTGCCCATACCAATGTGGGCCTTGCCAATTGCGCGATTGGCGCGCTCAATGCCCATGTCGAACATGTGCCGATCCTGCTGTTTTCGGGCCGCACGCCAACAGTGGAAAAGGGCCGCTTTGGGGCGCGCACGGTGCCGATTGGCGGGGGGCAGGAAATGCGCGATCAGGCCGCACTTGTACGCGAGGCCAGCAAATGGGATTACGAGCTGCGCTTTCCCGAACAAGCCGCCGATCTGGTGGATCGCGCCCATGCGATTGCAAGCTCCAGCCCGCGCGGGCCTGTCTATGTGTCCTTGCCGCGCGAAGTGTTGTGCCAGCCCTGCCCTGCCACCGTGCTGGATACCCCACCCAATATGCGCGCCCATGGGCTATATGCCGCGCCTGAGCATATCGCGGCGCTGGCCGCGCGCATTGCAAAGGCCAAAGCCCCGGTTATCTTTGCTCAGCATGGCGCGGGCGATGCCGCAGGCTTTGCAACCCTTGCCCGGATTGCGCAAAACTGGGCCATTCCCGTATGCCAGTACTGGGCCGGGCAACTGGCCTTGGCGACAGATCACCCCATGTGTACAAACTGGGAACCCGGCCCCCTGCTGACAGAGGCCGATCTGATATTATGCCTTGATGTGCTGGCCCCCTGGATGCCCGAAGCGCACGAACCGCAGGGTGATGCTTTCGTGGTGCAGCTTGGCCCCAACCCTTTGTCCAGCCGCACACCCATACGCCATTTCCGCGCCGATCTGAGCATTGCGGCAGATACCGGCCCTGCGCTGGAAGCGCTGGAATCCGCCCTTGCCGCCTATGCGCCGGGGGAAGATGTGGCCGCCCGCTTTGCCCGTATCGCCGAACGCAACAAAAGCGCGCGCGATGACGCCCTTGCCGCCGCCGCACCCGATACAGCGCCGGGCATGACCAAAGCACAGATTGCGCGCGCCCTGTCCGAGGGCGTGGAGGGCCAAGATGCCACCATCCTGTCCGAACTTGGCTGCCCGATGGCCCCCATGCGCCTGACCCATCCGCAAGCGTGGTATCAAGAACCCCATGCAGGCGGTTTGGGCTGGTCGCTGCCTGCCGCGATGGGCATGCAACTGGCAAATCCCGACCGGCTGATCGTGGCCACGATGGGGGATGGAACCTATATGTTTGCCAATCCTGTTGTCTGCCACCAGATTGCAGAGGCCTTGGGCCTGTCCATCCTGATATTGGTGCTGAATAACGGCGAATGGGGGGCCGTGCGCCATTCAGTTTTGGGGCTTTATCCTGATGGCCATGCGGCCAAGGCAAATCAGGTTCCACTCACAGGCTTGCAGCCAAGCCCAGATTTCGCCCTTGTCGCGCGGGCCTCTCGCGCGCTGGCTTTCCGGGCGGAAACCCATGCAGATTTTGCCCAGATGCTGCCAGAGGCTCTGGCCCATATCCGGGCGCGCAAGGGCACTGCGCTGATCGATATCCGCACGCGGCCCTGAAACTGTCTGAACACAGCCCGACCAAGGCCACGCGAGAGCGCATTTTAAAAGAAAGGGCCAAAAACAGGGCCAGTCGCCCCTCGGCAACTGGCCCTGCGCAAACTCTGCTGGCCCCTTTGGGCGCAGATGTCCTTAACTGCCCTTTGTGCGCCAACTATCAGCGTAGTTTTCGCGCGCTTCGGCGGCATAGGGGGTTTCCGCCACGCGCACGCGAATTTCAGCCTGCTTATGCTCTTCTGTCGAAGTTTTGCCTGTTGTTTCAGGCTCGCCCCATTTCAGGGTCAGAACATCGCCAACCTGCACGGATTGCTCCACCACCCCAAGGCTCAGCACGCAACGCTCGTTATAGCTGTAGCCGTTGAACATGGACATGCCGACCATCTTGTCGCCGTGCATCACCATATCCGCGCTGGAAGAGGCATAGTTGGGCTGGGGGAAATCGATCCACTTGTAAGGCGTGCCCTGCTCGAAGGCAGAGGCGATCACCTTAAGCACATCTTCGCGGTTCCACGCGAACGGGACCTTTTTGCGGTTGGTGGGCGCGTCTTTCAGCGCGGTAAGTGCGGCCTTGCCGATGAAATCCTGCTTTTTCCACCCGATATAGAAGCCATAGCCCAATTCAAACGGGTTCACATAGTAATCTGCGATATTGTCAGACACATAGCTTCCGCCGATCGCGCCCGCAGCCTCGTAGCTGTCTGCACCCAGCCAATCGCGGTAATCTGCAAGCATGCCATCGCCCGTATAGATGCCCGGCAAGGGTGACGGAATCCAGCCAGATTCCAGCGTATTGGTAGAATAGGCGCGGCTGCCGCATTGCACCAGATTAACCCCAGCATCCCGCGCGGCCTGCATGATGGTGGAATGGATGTAATCCTTGTCCTTATATGGCCCCCAGATTTCCAGACCGGGTGCGCCCGACATGCCATGCCGCAGCGCCTGTACCCGCTTGGAACCGATATTGATCCAATCTACATGGAAGAACTTGATATCGGGGATCGGGCCGCCATTCATTTTCTCGAAGATCTTGGGCGCATCGGGGCCTTGGATCTGATAGCGGTAATGCTCGCGCAGCACGCGTTCGCCCTCTGGGCGCGAGGGGCTGCGGGGATCATAGCGCAAGCGCACATTCCACTTGCCATAGGCCGCACAGAACATCAGCCAGTTCGAGGTGGGCGCGCGGCCAACAAGAATATATTTGTCTTCACGCTCGCGGAAAATGATGTGATCGCCGATCACATGGCCATTGGGCGTGACGGGTACAAAATGCTTTGCGCGATTCAACTCGAAATTTGAAAAGCTGTTGATGCCGTGATGGCTCAGGAATTCAGTTGCCTGCGGGCCTTCGACAATCACTTCGTCCATATGGTGCGATTGATCAAACAGAACGGCGGTTTTGCGCCAAGCTTCCTGCTCCATCCGCCAATTGGTGAATTCGGGCGCAACAACCGGATAGACATACATCCCGATTTTGGAATTGCGCAGCATTTGTACCGGATTGCCGGCAGCGGCCATTACACTGGCCAAACTCTGAGTCATGTCGTCTCCTCCCGTTACATGATGTATACATAGACCTAGCCAAATCTTTCGAAATTGCAAGGCAAAATCGCGCTCTTGGCGCGCATCACGAAAATTATGTATACATCACATGGGTTACTCTGCCAGCAGAGCAAGACTAGACACGCCCTCACGCAGCGCCGCTTCTTGCGAGAGCAAAAACTCGACATTGCGCCGCGCGGCGCGCGCATGTTCACGCGCCAATGATTCGGCACGCCCGCTTTCGCGATTTGCAATCGCATCCAGAATGGCCCGGTGCTGTGCCTGCGCAACGGTCAAAATTCGTTGCAGCGTTTCCAACCGCTCATGATCCTCCAGAAAAGCCGAAGGCGAGGCGAAGGGCAAAGCCGTGATCCGCGCCAATTCACGCGCGAGTGTCGGGCTTTGGGCCATATCGGCCAGCAGGCCGTGAAAGACAGTATTCAAGGCAGAGTATGCTTCCATATCAATTACTTGTTGGCATATCACACGATCAATGTCGCGCAAGACAAGCTGCGCTTTCGCCAATGCTGCCGCAGGTGCGCCGCGCTCTGCCGCATAGCGCGCGGCTGTACCTTCCAGCACGCCGCGCAGATCAATGGTATCCACCACATCTGCCAGCGCAAAGCTGCGCACCACAAACCCGCCGCCCTTGCCGCGCTCCAACAACCCCTCTTCCGCCAGCCGCGACAGGGCCGCACGAATGGGGGTGCGAGAAATCTGCAATTCATCCGCAAGCGCCACCTCAAACAGCCGCGTTCCGCCTGAAAGCGCGCCGCCCAATATGCGCTGGCGCAGAGTAATCAGCGCTTTTTGCGTTTGGGTCAAAGATCCATCTGGCATGGGCTTATCCAATCTTGAGTATACATGCTGATGATTCGCCAAAATTACTGGTATGTATACATTCTGCGAAGCACCGCTCAGCCTCTGGGTTTTTGTGCGCGCAAGATGTGATCCAGATTGCCCTCTATGCACAGCGCGAGCGCATGCACTTTTTCCGCTACAACCCGCCCCAGTGGCGTAAGTTCATATTCCACATGCGGCGGGACAACCGGATAGGCGCGGCGCAGGATGAACCCGTCTTCTTCCAGCACACGCAGGGTTTGGGCGAGCATCCGCTCGGACACTCCGCCAATCCGGCGGCGCAGCATGCTGAAACGCTGCGTGCCGTCTTGCAGCACAAGCAGCGCCAGCACGCCCCAACGACTGGTCACATGGTTCAGTACTTGCCGCGAGGGGCATTTGTCATTCAGCACATCGGGAATTTGATCTTGCGATGCAGTCTCGGACATTTTTCATACTTACATTTTTGTGCGTACTTCTCTTTTGTAAGTATTTCGTTATCTGCATCCCGTCAACTCAGAATGCAGGAGCAAAAAATGACAATCGCTATCACCGGGGCCAGTGGCCAGCTTGGCCGCCTTGCCATCACCCACCTGAAAACCCTGACCGGGCCTGCGCAAATTATCGCGCTGGCGCGCGATCCGGCACGGATGGCCGATCTGGGCGTGAGTGCGCGCGCTTTTGAATATACCCAACCAGAGCGCATGGCCGCAGCGCTAGAAGGGGTTACAACCCTTGCGCTGATATCATCGAGCGATTTCAAGGATCGTACGGGCCAGCACCGCAATGTTATTAATGCCGCCAAAGCTGCGGGGGTGGAGCGGATTGTTTATACCTCCATCCTCAAGGCAGATACCTCGCCCCTGCTAATCGCCGCAGACCACCGCGAAACAGAGGAAATCATTGCACAATCCGGCCTGTCCGCCACGATTCTGCGCAATAGTTGGTATACGGAAAACTGGACAGCCAATATCGGCGCGGTACTTGGTGCAGGGGCTGTTATCGGCGCGGCGGGGGAAGCGCGCTTCACACCTGCCACCCGCAAGGATTACGCCGAAGCACTGGCAATCACAGCTTCAGACCCTGCCCATATAG
>JAIUNA010000122.1 GCA_022565265.1 Roseinatronobacter sp.
GCAAATAGGCATGTTGCTGAAACTGCGCCGCCGCGCGCACCAAAGCCCATGCAAAGAACAAATCCCCGTCCGAGGCATTGTTGCGATCAGGCACAGGGTTGGCTTGCCCCGGCAACCAGCGCCATGCCAGAAGCGGATCAGGCCGAATGGCCAGATGCCGCTCTGTCCAGCTCAGCATAAGGCGAAAGGCGGCCTCATCCTCGAACAGGGTTGCAGCCAGCATGCCATAGCCCTGCCCTTCGGAATGGCTGGCCTGCTGTTGCAACATATCCACCACACGGCCATCCGATTGCAGAAAGGCCGCTTTCCAACTGTCCCAGACAGATATTGCGCCGCGCAATTGGCCGCCCTCGGCCAGCGCCTGCGCCTGCCCGGCCCAAAGCGCGCCACCAAGCACAGAGGCCCTGGCCAGAAAATCGCGTCGCTTCATGTGCTATGTTCCCGTGTTGAAATCACAAGGCGCAAGGCAATCAGCGCCGACAAAACGGCAATGCCAAGCATGAGGATCGTGTAAAAGATGGGGCGCGCAGAGACGATATTGCCAAGGGCAGTGCGGAAATTGGGCCGTGTCCACGGCGCCAGCAAGCGCGGCGTACGATCGGGCGCATACCAGTTTGACCACGTGCCATCATGGCCAAGAACAGAAACCTGCCCGCGCGGCCCTGCCCCAAGGATGCGGGCGCGCGCCATGGCATGGGCGATGGCCCCCATATCGCTATCAGGCCCGCGCAACATCCAGATATCATCTGGCCGCTCCGGGTCTAGCTGGAACAGCACAGCCTGCCCACGCTGCTGCGCCAACCACAGGTTGAGATCATCGCCGCTGGCAGGGAAAACCCGGCCCATCAGGCGCAACATATGGTCTGACAACCTTGCCCATCCTGCGCCCAACGCCACCGAGATACCGCGCGCCTCTGCCTCGGAAGCGCGGAACGGGTCTGTACTGTCTGTGACGGCTTCGGCCGTCAGCGCTGGCGCAGTCTCTGCTGCAAGAAGCGCGTTTTCCAAAAGCATGCGGCTGGCGCGGTAATGGGATGTGGGGATTGATCCCATATCTTCTAGCGCGATCAGATGCAGCGCGGCGGCGCGTGGCGCGGGTTGGCTGCGCGCAAGCGCTGCAGCAAGCATAGCCTCGTCAATGGGCGCAAAGGCGCGACTGCTCATGTCATTGCGCCGCAATGAACCGGGCGCGAGCGCGGCAAAGGCATGGCCCATATCAGCAATCACCATCGGCGGGCTATAGGGCACATCAATGACCGAACTGCCCGCGATCTGCAAAAACGGCATATCTTGCGCCGCACAGGGCAGCGACGGCGGGTCACCGGGCACAAACATCTCGAAACTCAGCACATTCAGGCCCGATTGCAGCAAACGTGCCTCGAAATCTATGGGAAAGCGCGAGATTGGCCGCCCCCCCTCGCCGCGCAAAGGCAGCATCCGAACCGACGTGCCATTGACCTTGACCAGCAAGACCGATCCTTGCGGCAGGCCCGGCGCATAGGCGTAATCCAGATAAATCCGCGCCTTGGCGGCTGTCAGCACAAGCCAATCTTCTGGCAGGCGGAAGGCATGGTCGCGCTGGGCATAGCGCTGGGCAAAGCGCTCTGTCTCGGCCCCGAAATCAGAAAACGCCACAGGCTGTTGTGGCACAACAAGGGCCGCGCGCTGGTCTTGGGGTTGGGGCTGCAAGGCGGCAAGGGCAGTAAACATATCCTCTGGCCGCGTGCCTTGCGCAATTTCCAGCACCATGACCAAGGCCCCATCCCCGCCCCGCGCAAAACGCGCGCGGCTTTGCGCGGCGGGCAACAGGGTTATGCGCGCTTGGCTTTGCGCCTGCGGGGCCGTTGTCCAGTAATCTTGAAAAGCAAAGCCAAGCGGTGCCCCCCCCAAAACCTGATTCAGCCGTGCCACCAGAAAGCCGCGCCATATCTCGGATTCAGCCCCCAGCGCCTCCAGCCCACGAATTTCAATCGCGCCCGGCCCGGCAGCCGGCGCGGCCAGCGCCATCAGGAAATCATCTGCATCGGGCTGGCCCGGCGCATCTGCCGGGGTTATCAATACGCCACTCTGCGCCAGATCAATATCCGTCCACAGATCGAAAGCGGCCTCTGGGCCGCAGAATATGCGGTGATGCTGGCGAAATTCGATCTGCACATGGTTGCGCCCGGCCAGCAACAGCCCCGGCGGGATGGACATGCGATCTGCGCCAAATGCCGCGATATGGGTCAGGTTGCGCGTGCCGATCTCTTGCCCGTTCACCCAGACCCGCAGGGCAGAGCGTTCGGGCAGATTGTTGATGCCCGACAGGGTAACAAGCTGCAACTGCGCATCGCGGCTATTGGGCTGGGCATATAGATCGAAATTCAGAACGGCACGCTCGCCCGCGATCCGCGCAATGCCGCCTTGCACCCGATAGGACATATCCACCAGCCGCAGCGGAGATATTGCGCCTCTCGCGCCCGTATCGGGGCCGCGCGGGGCGGTATCATGTTCGGCCACACGCCGCGCGGGATCAATCCGCGCATCCAGCCCCGCCGCAAGCGTCACATCCGGCAGAACCATACCGTCATCTTCCGGCAGAATGATCAGCCCAGCGTCGCTGCCTTGGGAAAATGCAGGGCCAAAACTGGCCGACAGGCAGGCGGCAAGGGCAAAACCCCGCAGAGTTCTGGCTTGTCTGTGCAATCTGGCGCGAGAGGTCATCGTCCTGCCTCCATCCCGCGCGAAAGCACAAGCGCGCGGCGCTGTGCATCCGTGACAGGCACCATGCCCTCCAGCCCGGATACCGTAAAATCCATATCAAAATCGGGATTGGGGATTTCGGGATCAAAGGCTTCACCAAAGGCCAGCAGATGGGCAGGCTGCGACAATTCGATCTCGCCCAAACGCGCACGCTCTGCCGCAGCGCGGCGGCGCGCAGGTTCTGCGGCAAGCGCACGCATGGTGTGATAGACAGAACTGAACGACAGCGCCACAACATGGGCCATACCACGCAGCAGATACATGGGCGCGCTCTTGCTTTCGCGCACGCGCTCCCATGCCGCGCTGTCACCAAAGATCAGATGGGCTATCGTTTCGCGCACATTCATGGGCTGCGCGGGATCAAAGCGCAGGCCCACAACGATGCCGGAATTCACCCGCTCCACCCCACAGACCTGCGCGCGAATGGCATTTTCCAGATGTGGCGAGCGCGGAAATTCGGGGGTAAAATACAGCACATAGCCCTTGGAGATGGAGAGAAGCTCTTTCACATCCGTATCCGGCCCGGCCACCAGCTTCAGCCGCGCGCCACTGGTCGAGGCATCCAGAATCGTGCCCTGTGCAAAGCTAAACTTGCCCTGCGAGCCGATTGCAGCCACCGCAGGTGTGGTCATCTCCACCCGTGGCACGCCCCGGCGCTGCTGGCGCTCTGCGATAGCGCGCAATGCGGCAGAAACGATCACGAAATTGAACACTGCCCAACCGCCCACAATGGACAGAATGGTATGATCACCGGGAAAGAGCACCCAGCGCACGGCAGCAGCCAGAACCGCCAACCCTGTCAGCACCCAAAGCGCCAGAAGCGGTTTGAAAATGGGAGAAATGAAATCCTCTTCCAGCACCTCATCCTTGGCCGTGACGTTGAATTTCGCCCCACGGGGCCGGAAAATGGTTCTGAGCACCACACCCGCAAGGTAAGGCGCTTGCGCGGTTTCATAGATTTCCGACATCAAGGGCCAGCGCACCCGCGCATAAAGCGCATTCTGCACCATGAAACTGATGGCCATATAGGCGCCCATATAGACCATCACCTCTTCAATCGTGGCCACAAAGATTTGCAGACCAAAGAACAGATAGGCCAAAGGCGCCAGAATGAAGATCATCCGCACCAGCGGGAATAGCCAGAATGTCATGGAATTGAGGTAACACAAGCGCTGGCTCAGGCTCATGCCCTTGCGGCGCAGGGGGTTTTTCAGCATCAAAAGCTGCATCATCCCCGCCGCCCAGCGCCCGCGCTGCTGGATGAAGCTTACAAAGGTTTCCGGCTGCAAGCCCGCAATCATGGCGTGATCGACATACATGCTTTTCCAGCCGCGCGAATGGATTTCAAGCGCGGTTTCGGCATCCTCGGTAATCGTTTCGCCCGCAAAACCGCCCACATCATCCAGCGCCTCGCGCGGCAAAACCGAGGAAGAACCACAGAAAAACGCCCCGCCCCACCGATCCAGCCCGCGATGGCCCAGATGATAGAACATCTCGTTTTCCGGCGGGCAATCGGGGCGAAAGCCGATATTGCGCTCTACCGGATCGGGGTTGAGGAAGAAATGCGGGGTTTGCACCAGAAAGAGTTTCGGGTCTTCCACGAAATATCCCACAGTGCGGGCCAGAAAATCGCGCGCGGGGACATGGTCGGCATCGAACACGACAACCAGATCGCCGTTCAGCCGCTCCAGCGCGGCAGACATATTGCCCGCTTTGGCATGTTCATTGCGCGGGCGGGTGGAATAGACCACCCCCAACTCTGCGCACAGGTCTTGCAAATCGGCGCGGCGCTGCCGCGCCTTGGCGGCCAGTTCCGGGTCATTACTATTGCAGCGCTGATCCGTGCCGCCATCATCGCATAAAACCACAGTGCGTTTCAGGGGCGGGTAATGCATGTTCTTGGCCGCCGAAAGCGTGATGGCCAGCATCTCGGTAGGTTCGTTATAGCTGGGAACCAGAATATCCACTGTGGGCAGATCGGTTGCGGCCACTTTGGGCGGCAAGGTGCGGTTCACGGGGTCTGCGGTAATGAAAGAGCTTATGAAAAAGACGAAAATCGCGTAAGTTTCCACCGCGAAAAGTGCGATGGCGATGGTAAAGGAAATCGGGTTTTCCGGGGCAGGCAGGGTTTCTGTCACCCGCCAGAACCAATAGCGCATCACCACCGCACTGGCGACAGCCAACAACATGAAGCGCGCCAGAATACGCTGGTTGGCAAAGGGCTTCAGCGCTGCAACCGCAAGCACGGCGAACAGCCCCAAACCGCCCTGAACCGCCACCGATGTGGGGATGCTGGCCAAAAGCGCCAGTGGCACAACCAACCCGACCCATAGCAGAGCAAGGCCAATTTCATGCAGCCGAAGCTTGCGTGTGGCGATCAATAAGCTCATGAAACCAGCCCTCTCAATACAAATTTGATCGCGGCATTCCCAGACCAAAGGCAGCAGGCCCCAGAGGGGCCAAAGCCTGATCCAGCCCACCTTGCACACAATTACGCATCAGCATATCCAACCCAGAGGCCCCGCGCGGCAACGCGCGGCCCCCTGTCTGCGTGCGGCGCAGGGCCAAAACGCAGGTCATTTCGCCACCGGGGCGCAAAACGGAATAGGTAACATCCCCAAAGGCATCAGAGCGCGCCGCAAGCGCGCTGTCGGAAATGCTGGCAAAGGGCGCGGGCGCGCCGCCAAATTGTGCCAGCGCCTGAGACAGACTTAGCGGGTTCTGGCCAGCCGCGCGGCGCGTCTGGGCGCGCAGCAAGATCACATTCTCGCCCGATAGAGGAGTCAGGTTTGGCAGGGTAATGCGTTGTTCTACCGCCGCGCCGAGGTCGCGCTCCATCACAAGCAGTGCAGTGGGCACATTCACATAAGCACGATTGGCCGGGATCACGCGATATTCCGTCAGCGCCTCGGCCAGTTCGGTTGGGCTGTCCTTTTGCGACGGCAAGCCCAACTGGCAGGCCGCCAGCACCCATGCCAGCACCAGAAACATCATGCTCCGCTGCGCAAAGCAAACGACATCTGGCCAAAGCACATTGCCTTGGCGTGCCAAAAATGGCGCGCAATGGTCGGAAGACCAGCTCATATCTTGCCTCTGCCTCTGGGCGCCGCCCTGTCTTTGCGCGGGGTCGGCGCTGTTTTATGGCCCTCTGGCGGGGCATCTTTTGAGACAAGTTTAAGTATAAATTGCAGCTTTTGCAATCTCTATAGATAATCTCAAAAACTTAAGAGAGATTTTGACGATTTGCGCGGCATCGCCCTTGAGGATCATCGCGGCGCTTGATCGCGTATAGGTTGTAATTGGGCCATCAACCACGATATCTTGTAAACGAAGGCGCGATCTGGGCTAGATAAGCGCATCCCCTGCCCTGTGGCACAGACGCAACAGAACAGGGGGGCGCCGGGGGCTGTCAGCGCCGCGCGCGCTGCTTGCCCAGTTCTGTGTCCAGCACATTGCGCATCTTGTCCACAGCGCCCGTGACAGCGGATTGGATCGTGGCTGCGGTATTGGTGGCGCTCAGGGGCTGGCGGTTTTCCAAGCGCACTTCCACCACACAGCGCTTGTCATCAGGGCCGCTTTTCTCGGCATTTGTGTCTTGCAGATGCACTTCTATCCGGGTGATCGCGCTGGAAACAGCGCCCAGCTTGGACTCAAGCACCCCTTCCACAAAACGCACGACATCCTCGCGCCCGGCAATATTGTTGTCAGTATTGATCTGAATTTGCATTCCGCATGTCCTTTCACTTGTAACACCCAAGACTTAGGCATGCGCAAAGGCTTATGCAATCACCCCGGTGCGACTGTTGGCCATCACAGGGGCGAAACCCGCAAATACTCCATCAATTCGCAGGCCGGGCCATCGGCGCGCAAAGGCACACAGGCATTCAGCCGCCATTGGCCCGGCTCGAATTCGGGAAAGAAGGTATCGGCATCGGGCAGATCAAGCGCGACTTCGGTTATCAGCAACCGATCGGCCAAAGGCAGGAAGGCAGAATAAATTCCCGCGCCGCCAATGGCATAAATCCGCAAATATCCGGCTGCATGGGCCGCAGGAATGGCCTGATCCAGCGGCAGGAACAAAACCCCCTCCTCTGCTGCGGCAGGCTGCGCAGTGACAACAATATTAAGCCGCCGGGGCAAAGGCCGCTTGGGCAGGCTTTCCCATGTGCGCCGTCCCATGATAACAGCGCCGCCCAGCGTTTCGCGCTGAAACGCGGCCAGATCTTCGGGGGCGTGCCAAGGAATTGTATTGTCCCGCCCAATCGCCCCACCCCGCGCGCGCGCCACAATCACCGAAATCATGGCGCTACACCGCCACCGGGGCTTTGATCGCAGGGTGCGGATCATAGCCCTCGATCTGGAAATCCTCGAACCGGAAATCGAAAATACTGTCGGGCTGGCGCAAAATCTGCATGCGCGGCAAGGGCCGGGTTTCGCGCGCCAGTTGGGTTTGCACCTGTTCCATATGGTTGGAATAGATATGGGCATCGCCCATCGTGTGCACAAATTCCCCCGGTTCCAGCCCTGCTACCTTGGCCAGCATCATTTGCAGCAGCGCGTAAGACGCGATATTGAACGGCACACCCAGAAACATATCGGCCGAACGCTGGTACAGCTGCAAATGCAGCTTGCCCGCCAGAACCCGCACTTGCCACAGCGTGTGGCAGGGCGGCAGCGCCATAGCCGGCACATCAGGCGGGTTCCAGGCAGAGACGATCATGCGGCGGCTGTCTGGGGTTTCGCGGATCTGGCGCAAGAGTTCGGCAATCTGATCCACCCCGCCAAAATCCCGCCACTGGCGGCCATAGACGGGGCCAAGATCGCCCGCAGCATCGGCCCATTCATCCCAGATCGTGACGCCGTTTTCCTGCAAATAGCGAATGTTTGTGTCTCCCGACAGGAACCACAGCAATTCATGGATGATGGATTTCAGATGCACCCGCTTTGTGGTGACAAGGGGAAAGCCCTCTGCCAGACTATAGCGCATTTGCAGCCCGAACACAGACAAAGTGCCCGTGCCCGTGCGATCCTCAGATGGAACACCATGTTCCAGAATATGCCGCAATCCATCCAGATACTGTTTCATGTCGCGCCCAGCCTACCATATACTGTGGGCGCAGTTTACGCCGGATAGATATGATTCTGAAACCCCCATTGCGCCGCAGAGCATGGGCGCTATGATCTGCTCCAAGGGACACAGCACAGAAGGAAAACGGCAATGCGCTATTTGCACACCATGGTCAGGGTCAAGGATCTGGACGCCTCCATCGCGTTTTACAAATTGCTGGGCTTGGAAGAGACACGCCGCATGGAGAGCGAGGCAGGCCGTTTCACGCTGGTCTTTCTTGCCCCGCCGGGCCAGCCCGAATGCCCGGTAGAGCTGACCTATAACTGGGACGGGGATGAGGGCCTGCCCTCTGACAGCCGCCATTTTGGCCATCTCGCCTATGCGGTCGAAGATATTTACGCGATTTGCGCCAAATTGCAGGCCGCAGGCGTAACCATCAACCGCCCCCCGCGCGATGGGCATATGGCCTTTGTGCGCTCGCCCGACAATGTGTCCATTGAATTGCTGCAAGCGGGCGAACGCCTGCCCCCGCAAGAGCCTTGGGCCAGCATGGGAAATACAGGGCATTGGTAGGGCGCGCAAAGCCCCTTGCATCGGCGCGGCGGCAATGTCAAAGCCGCGCCCATGGGGCCTGAACATATCTCTTTGCCAACGCGCGCCAATGCGCCTGCCGTGATCTGGCTGGTGGGGTTTACCTGCCTGCCCGAAGTGGTGCTGACATTGCTGCAAGCGGGGCTGCTGGATGGCGATGCGCTGCGCCGCTGGACAGTGATGCACGGCGCGTTCTGGAATGGCCTTCTGGCAGATTGGCAGCCGCTATACCCGTTTCAACCTACGGCAATGTTTCTGACATACGCGGTCTTGCACGGGGGTTTTCTGCATCTGATCGGCAATATGGTGGTTGTGCTGGCACTGGGCGGCATTGCCGTGGCGCGGGTAGGGCAGCAGGGGTTTTTGTTGCTTTATGCGCTCTCGGCCATTGGCGGGGGCGCGGCCTTTGCGCTGCTTTCAAGTAGCGAAGCGCCGATGGTCGGGGCCTCTGGCGCGGTATTCGGGCTGATCGGGGCGTGGCAATATTGGGAATGGCAATTGCGCCGCCACCTTGGCAGCCCATTAGGCCCGATCTGGCGGCGGCTGATGGGGCTTGCAGTGCTGAATGTGGTGCTGTGGCTGTTGCTGTCGGGCCTTTTGGCATGGGAAGCGCATTTGGGCGGGTTTGTTGTGGGTGTGGTTTTCGCGGCACTGGTTACGCCCAACCTGCGCTACCGCGTTTAAGGCACTGGCGCGCCACCATATGGCATGACAGGCAGCTATAGGGGGAGGGACTAAGCCGCTTCGCGGCATTGGCGCCTGACCGCGACGTTGGAACATGTTTCATGGTTTTTCTTTGTGGCAGGCCCTTCTGGGCTGACGATTGTGGTCTTTCCCACCGTCAAACAGGA
>JAIUNA010000123.1 GCA_022565265.1 Roseinatronobacter sp.
GAATAACCCCCCGCTCAGCACCGTAGAGCGCATTCAATATCTCTACCCGCGGGCGCTTGCCCACACCCAACTCGCCCACCCGTGCATCGGGATCAACCGCCAGCCCAAACTCTTGCGACAGGGCGCGGATTTTATCCCGCGCCGCCCCCAACCCCAGCGAGAGCGACAACAGTGGCCTTGTGCCCAGAACAATATTCTCCAGCACACTCAGATGATCTGCCAGCGTGAAATGCTGGTGCACCATGCCAATTCCCGCCGCAAGTGCCGCGCGCGGATTGCCGGGGGGAAGGGGCTGGCCAAAGGCGATGATCGTCCCCTCATCGGCCACATATTGGCCGAAAAGGATATTCATCAGCGTTGTCTTGCCTGCCCCGTTCTCGCCCAACAGCGCCACCACCTCGCCCGCCGCAAGGCTTAACGAAATAGCATCATTGGCCAGCAGCGCCCCGAACCGTTTTGTAATCCGGTCAAGGCGCAGCACTTCTGGGCTTGGCATCACGTCGATTTCGGCTCGTCGTCATTTATCTCGACAGTAAAGACGCCCGCGCGGATATCAGCCTCACGCGCAGCGGCCAAGGCCACGGCCTCTGCGGGAACCTTGCCCTCGAATGGGCCAAGCGGCGCCATAGATCAGCCGCCGGGCGCCATGAACGACCACACGCCGTAATCATCGGCAGTAAACGTCCCGGCCGCGATCGCTGCAAGTGCGGCGTCAAGCGTGGGTTCAAAATGCCATATCGCCGAGGTGACAACAGTATCGGGGTAATCGGGCTGGGTATCTATCACATTGCCAATGGCCAGAATGCCGCGTTCCTGCGCTGCATCTGATACGCCAAAGCGTTCCGCATACATCACATCCGCGCCCGCATCTATCATGGCGAAAGCGGTTTCCTTGGCTTTGGGCGGATCAAACCACGACCCGATAAAGCTGACCTGAAATTTCGCATCGGGCCGCGTTTCGCGCACGCCCGCCATGAAGGCATGCATCAGGCGGTTGACCTCTGGAATGGGGAAGCCGCCCACCATGCCGAAATTTCCGCTCTCGGTCATGGCGCCTGCGATAATCCCTGTCAGATAGCTGGCATCCTGAATATAGTTGTCAAAGACTGCCAGATTGGGAATTGCGGGGTCTTGCTTGAAAGACGATCCCAGCAAAAACGCGACATCAGGATATTCGGCGCAGACTTCGCGCGCCTCTGCCTCGACCCCGAAAATCTCGCCCACAATCAGTTTGACACCAGATTCGCAATATTCGCGCATCACGCGCGGATAATCGGTGTTGGACACATTTTCAGAGAAACTATACTCCACCCGCCCGGCCGCTTTGGCCGCTTCGGCGGCAATATGAATACGGCTTACCCATTGCTGTTCCACCGGGACAGTATAAATGCCCGCCATTTTGATTGGATCAGCGGCAAACACGCGGGCAGGCAACAAACCAGACAGGGACAGCGCCGCGCCGGACAAAAGAACCCCGCGACGGGTGGAAAGAATGCTCTGTGTCATGACTTCGCTTTCTTGGGTTAAGGAAAGGGGCGTATCTTGACCAAGTGGTAAACTTATGGTGAGGCAGCACGCAAGTTTATTCGGCGCATAGGCCGGGCATGCGCCGATTTTTTAGGCAGCAAGCAGGGCAAGCCCGTGACGCTTCGCTATGTTCAGGACTTGCCACAGACGCCAAAGGTAACACGCGCCTTGGACACCTCCCCGCCCCAAACTGCCATTGCCACCCTTGCGTCAGGCAGCGTCCATTACTGCCACTCATCGGGCTGAATTTCCAGCTTGCGAATGCGCGAATACAGCGTGGTCGGTTGCAGCCCCAACAGGCGCGCGGCCCCATCCTCTCCCGCCACCCGGCCTTGTGTCATACGCAAAGCATTGACCAGATTGGCGCGCTGCACTGCCGCGAGTTCCGCCTCTGTCATAACTGTTGGGTTGGCCTGCCCGCCGGGGGCGGGGCGCTGCGCAAGTTCCACCTGCAATTTATCGCCGTTTGAAATAATCGCGCCGCGATCGATGACATTTTGCAATTCGCGCACATTTCCCGGCCAATCATAGCCGATCAGCGTTTCCATGGAATGGCGCGTGATTGTCAGAGGTTTCATATTCAGCCGCTTGCATGACAGCGCCAGAAAATGCGCGGCCAGCGCGGGGATATCTTCAGGGCGCTGGCGCAGAGGCAGGCAGTCTATGGGAAAGACACTGAGATACATGTATAATTCGTGCCGAAACTCCCCTTTGCGCGCAAGGCGCTCCAACGACCTGCGGCTGGCCGCAATTACGCGCAAATTGATTTCGCGCGCATGGGTATCGCCCAGCCGCGCCACCTTGCGTTCTTGCAGCGCATGCAGCAACCGTCCTTGCAAAGCCAGTGGCAATTCATCCACATCATCCAGAAACAGCGTGCCGTTATGGGCCAGTTCCAACATGCCCGGCTTGTCACGCAAGGCCCCCGGAAAGGCCCCGCGCATCTGGCCAAAAAGTTCTGCCTCTATTGCGTCCGAGGTGACAGCGCTGCATTTGAAATGGATCAGAGAGCGGCGTTTGCGCGCGCTGCCCTTGTGGATGGCAGAGGCCACCAATGCCTTGCCCGTGCCTGCCTCTCCCGAAATCAGCACTGTGGCCTCTGTTCCCGCCACCAGATCAATCTTGCTGAGCAGTTGCAAAATCGCCGGAGAGCTGCCGATAATCTCGTTATGGGCGCGCTCTGATGCGATGGTTTCCTGCAAATAGGCGTTTTCCTGCTCCAACTGCTCGCGCAATTCCTGCACCTGCTGCATGGCCTCGCGCAATTTACGCTCGTTTTCCTTGCGCTCGGTTATGTCGCGGAAGATAACCACAGCCCCGGCCAGAATGTTTTGGTCATAAATCGGGGTCGAGACATATTCCACGCGGATGGGCTTGCCATCTTTGCGCCAAAACACCTCATCTTCAATGCGGTTGACCTGCTCGAACCGGAAAGACTGGTAGATGGGGCAATCATGGGCGGGATAAACTTCGCCATTCAGATGGTGATGGTGGATCATGGAATGAATATCGCGGCCTAGCAGGTCTTCGGCGCTCCAGCCCAGCATCTCGCGCGCGGCGCGGTTGACGAAAGTGGTCTTGCCATCGGCATTCACCCCGTAAATCCCCTCACCCGCCGCATTCAGGATCAACTGGTTCTGATGTTCCAACTCGGTGAAAAAATCTTGCGCACGTTGCCATTCCAACAGGCCAAGGCGCTGCAATTCCCCGGCCTCTGTGATCTGGTCATGGCGTGACAGTTCATTGAGGTCGATCAGGGTTAGCAAGATATTGTCTGGCATTTCTGCAATCAGCGTGCCCCGCAATTCGCAGCTTAGCGGGTGCTGCGCGCTGTCTTGCAGCGGAATATCGCGCCGCCATGCCTGCCCGCGATGGCCCAATTCATCCAGAAACACCAGAAAGCCACCGAAATTGCCCGCGATATGGCGGCGGAAGCGATGCTCTGGCAGGGGATCGGCGGCAAATTCCGGCACGCTTTCCAGCGCCAGAAACCGCCGTGCACGCATGTTTGCAGCGACGATCCTGTCCTTGGCAGTATCCAGAACAAGGCTCGCATGCGGAAAGGCATCCAACAGGGAATCGGGGGCAATATGGCGCAAAAACATTGCAAAACCGTGCCCTCAAAACCTGCAAAAAACAATACGAAATTTCGTAATTCACGAAATTTCGTAATATACGGGCCGGCAATAATAATTTAAGCATTTGTTTTAAAACAAATTTAATCAAAATCAGCCGATAGCGGCATTTTCACTTTCTGCAGTGCGGAATTGCTAACCTGCAACAAAGGACGAAACGCTTGCAGAGGTGATCGCATGTCAACCAATAGCCTTGGAAATCCCTTCTCCCACAAAACCGATCTGCGCCACGGGGCTGCATGTGGGTGCGAAACCTGCACGAATGATGCGCGTGCACGCGTCAGCGCCCCAACCACAACCGATGCGATGCTGGAACGTGCAGTCGAAAGCGCGGTTGTGCGGTCTGTCTTTGGGCACAATGATATCAGCCGTCGGTCGATGATGGGCATGCTGGGCGGCGGGGCCTTTGCCGCTGCGCTGGCTTCGGTCTTTCCCATGGACAAGGCCAAGGCGCTGATCATGGACGAACTGGGCGCGCCCGAAAAACCCAATCTGAAAGTGGGTTTCGTGGCGATCACCTGCGCAACCCCGATTATCATGGCCGAACCCATGGGCTTTTACAGCCGCTATGGCCTGAATGTGGAAGTGGTAAAAACCGCTGGCTGGGCCGTGGCGCGCGACATGTCGCTTTCTGGCCAGTATGATGCCAGCCATATGCTCACCCCCATGCCACTGGCCATGACAATGGGCGCAGGCTCAACAGCCGCACCCTATATCATGCCAGCCTTGGAAAATATCAACGGACAGGCGATTGTTCTGTCAAACGAGCATCTGGACAAGCGCGACCCAACGCAATGGAAGGGCCTGACATTCGGTGTGCCCTTCGAATATTCCATGCATAACTTTCTCTTACGCTATTATGTGGCCGAGCATGGGCTAGACCCTGATCGCGACATCCAGATCCGGGTGGTTCCGCCGCCTGAAATGGTGGCCAATCTGCGCGCAGGCAATCTGGATGGCTATCTCTCGCCCGATCCGTTTAACCAGCGCGCCGTTTGGGAGGGGATCGGCTATATCCACATGCTGACAAAAGATCTGTGGGAAGGCCACCCCTGCTGCGCCTTTGCCGCACCCCGCCGCTTTGCCGTGGAAAACCCCAATACTTACGGCGCCTTGCTCAAGGCCATCATCGACGCCACGCAATACGCCTCTAACCCCGAAAACCGCAAGGAGATTGCCGAAATCATCGCCCCCGCCAATTACCTCAACCAGCCTGTTCCAGTGCTGGAGCAAGTGCTGACAGGCACATTCGCAGATGGCTTGGGCAATGTGCAGCGCGTGCCCGACCGGATAGATTTTGATCCTTTCCCGTGGCAATCCATGGGTGTCTGGATCCTGACCCAGATGAAGCGCTGGGGCTATATCAGTGGCGATGTGGATTACAAAGGCATTGCAGAACAGGTTTATCTGGCCTCGGATGCGCGCAAGGTGATGACGGATCTGGGCTATGACGCGCCAGATGTGAATTACAAATCCCATACCATCATGGGCAAGACCTTCGATCCCGACCAGCCCGAAGCCTATGTAGACAGCTTCGCGATCAAGCGGGGCTGAGCCATGCAAATGCTCTCTGTCAACAAACGCGCAGCACTTTTGTCGGTTGTCTTGCTGATCGTAGCTCTTGGGGCGTGGGAAATCTCTGTCACGCGCCAAGTGATGGGCGAGGCGCTAACCGAATATGAAATCCTGATGGGTGTGGGGCAGCCGCGCGCGGCTGTGCCACCACCCAGCGATGTGATCATCAAAGCGTGGGAGCAACTGAGCAACCCCTTTTACGACAATGGCCCCAATGACAAGGGCATAGGCATTCAGCTTGCCTATTCGCTGTATCGCGTCTTGTCGGGCTTTGCCCTTGCTGCGGCGCTGGCCATTCCCTTGGGCTTTCTGATTGGCATGTCGCCTGTCGCCTACAAAGCACTGAACCCGTTTATTCAGGTTCTGCGCCCCATCTCGCCTTTGGCATGGATGCCGCTTGCGCTGTTCATCATCCAAGACAGCGAGGCGAGCGCGATTTTCGTAATCTTCATATGCTCGGTCTGGCCGATGTTGCTGAACACGGCTTTTGGTGTGGCAGGTGTGCGCAGCGACTGGGTGAATGTGGCGCGCACGCATGAATTGGGCAGCTTACGCACCGCCCTGACAGTGATTTTGCCCGCCGCCGCCCCCACGATTCTAACCGGAATGCGTATTTCCATTGGCATTGCCTGGCTGGTGATCGTGGCGGCAGAGATGCTCGTGGGGGGAACGGGGATTGGCTATTATGTCTGGAACGAGTGGAACAATCTTGATCTGACATCGGTCATCTTCTCGATCCTGATGATCGGCCTTGTGGGCATGGTGCTGGATACGATTTTCGCCACGCTGCAACGCGCCGTCACCTATGCCGAGTGAAAGGAGTTTTCCGATGAGCAAACCGTTTCTGAGTGTCGAGCGCCTGAGCCAAACCTTTCCCGATGGGGCGGGCGGCATGCTGACAGTGTTTGAAAATGCCAGCTTTGGCATAGAAAAGGGCGAATTTGTCTGCATTCTGGGCCATTCGGGCTGCGGCAAATCTACCATCATGAATGTTCTGGCCGGGCTGGCCGAACCCTCTGCCGGGGTGGTGAAAATGGATGGGGTGGCAGTGTCCGGCCCCAGCCTTGACCGGGGTGTGGTGTTTCAGAACTATTCGCTTCTGCCATGGCTGAGCGCGCTGAAGAATGTGACTTTCGGCATCAAGGCGCGCTACCGCAGCTGGTCGCGCGAGAAGGTGGTGGAACATGCCACGCAATATCTGGCCATGGTGGGCTTGGAGGGCGATGTTATCCACCGCAAGCCCAGCCAGTTATCGGGCGGTATGCGCCAGCGGGTGTCCATTGCGCGGGCCTTTGCCAACCAGCCCAAGCTGTTGCTGCTGGATGAACCCTTTGGCGCGCTGGATGCGCTGACGCGCGGCACAATTCAGGAAGAGTTGCTGAAAATCTGGAGCCAGACCGAACAGACCGTCTTCATGATCACCCATGATATTGATGAAGCGATCCTGCTGGCAGACCGTATCCTTCTGATGACAAACGGCCCCTTTGCCCGGATTGCGGAATCGGTGGAAATCACCATCCCGCGCCCAAGGCGGCGCACAGAGATTGTCGAGCATCCCAATTACTACGCCATCCGCAACCATCTGGTGCAGTTTCTTGGCAAACGCTCAAAGGAACTGGCGGGCCGCGCCTCTGGCGGGGAAAGCCAAAGCCCGGAACCCGTGCGCATTGATCTGACAGCGCCAAATGATGACCCGGAACCAGCCCCCCAAAAACCAATCCTTCACGCCGTGAATGGCTGACCCACTGATAACACCGGAGAGGAGACCCCTATGAAAGACCTGATGATGGATGCAGACTTGCTGACCAAAGAAGATGTCACCGCGCTGATCCTTGCTGCCAAAAAGCGCAAGAAGCTGAAATGGGAAGAGATTGCCACGGCCATTGGCCTCTCGCCCGTTTTCACCCATTCCGCCGCGATGGGCATGAATTCCATGCCCGCAGACAAAGCGGCGGCGCTGGTGGCTTTCCTCGATTTGCCGACAGAGGCCAAGGAAGTTCTGGAAGAATACCCCACCAAAATCTGGGATCAGGCCGTGCCGACCGATCCTTGCATCTACCGCCTTTATGAAATTGTCGGGGTTTACGGCCCCACCATGAAGGCGATCATTCAGGAAGAATTCGGGGATGGGATCATGTCTGCGATTGATTTTGACATGATCATTACCCGCGTTCCGAACCCCAAGGGCGACCGCGTGAAAGTGGAAATGACAGGGAAATTTCTGAAATACAACGATTGGTAAACGCCCCAGCACAATAGCACAGACAGGGCGGGTTTGGCCGCCCTGTCTGCCATGAAAGCTTTTCGATTTTCCGTTGAAACGCCGAAACACTTAACTTTTTTATAGTAGTTTTGAGCTGAAAAAACTCTGTCAACTTTTTCTGAAATTGCTTCAGTTCTTTGCCTTGTCGCAATTTCGAACCGAAAAACTCTATCAACTTTTTCTGAAATTGCTTCAGCTCTTTGCCTTGTCGCAACTTCGAACCGAAAAACTCTATCAACTTTTTCTGAAATTGCTTTAGCTCTTTGCCTTGCCGCACTTTCGAACCGAAAAAGTCTATCAACTTTTTCTGAAATTGCTTTACGCCCTCAGATCATTATGCGCGGCGGCTCTGCGAGAGGCACGCTAAGCCGGGCCATATGGCGCGCTGCCTATGACCCTATGACCCTATGACCCTATGACCCTATGATAACCCGGTCGTCATAACCTGAATCAAGCACAAACCGCCATGACGGGGCGACAGAAGGCTTCGCAACGCCCTTTTCAGCAGCGATTGCCGCCCCTGAACAGCCCTCACGCCACCCAGATACACAGGCTGGCAAATGCCCCCTACCCCGCCCTTGTGGATTTCAGTTGCGATACTTTCCACGGCGCTTGGGTTGTCGGCGCGCCGAAATAATACCCTTGCAGGCAGTCCACCCCCAGATCAACCAGAAGGCGCGCATCTTCCCCCGTCTCCACCGATTCCGCGACGGTGAACATATCGAAATGGCGCGCAATAGAGACGAGCGCTTGCACCAGCACCTGATTATCCGGCTCCTGCCCGATATCGCGGATGAAAGAGCCATCGATTTTCACAATATCGAAATAGAATTCCTTCAGGTAGCGAAAGGCTGTGTAACCCGCGCCAAAATCATCCAGCGCAAAGCAAATGCCGCGTTCCTGCATGTCCTGCATGAAGATCGTCACCAGATCTGGCATCAACATGGCGGATGATTCTGTAATCTCCAAAATCAGCCGTTCGGCAATATCGGGCGTATTGCGCAAGCCCCGCTCCAGCGTTGTCAGCCAATCGGGGTAGCCGATGGAACGCGCAGACATATTGATGGACAGCCGGATAGAGGGTTCATGTGCCAGAGCAGACAACCCCATTTCCAGCGACATGCAGTCAATGCGCCGCCCGATTTCGCTGGTTTCGACAGCATCCATAAAATCGGCAGCGGGGATCACACGGCCTGTATGATCCATGATACGGATCAAGCCTTCATAAAAGGCCGCGCGCTTGGGCATGCGCGCTTGCACAACTGGCTGATAGGCCAGAAGGCAGCGCCGCTCATCCAGCGCCGCGCGCACCATTTTCAAAGTATCGCGGCGCTGTTCTTCCACCGCCGAGGCGAGCGGAGAGCCATGCATCGCATCGGCAGGTGTCTGGGCAGGCAGTGGGTGAATGGGCACGCTGATCCCTCCGGCTTTTTTTGCATATTCCGCGCACCACCTTAATTGCGGGTTAAAGCCGCCACATTTTCTGAAAATTATCGTCGAATGCCATGCCCTCTTGAGAGGCGGATCATGGGGCGCTGATTGCCTTCATCGCGGGGCAAGCGTATAGCCACGGGCAAAGACAGTTGCGAAGGATTGCGGCAATGGACAAGCGTTCAGCAAATACCATGTGGGGCGGCAGGTTCAGTTCTGGGCCAGATGCGATCATGGAGGCGATCAATGCCTCGATCGGCTTTGACAAGC
>JAIUNA010000124.1 GCA_022565265.1 Roseinatronobacter sp.
CGGTTTTTGCCACGTGTCAGGTGCTGGAATTCGGCGCTGCCGGGGCAGACCGGGGGCGGTTGAAAGAGTTTGAGGCGATTATCGCTGGGGTTATCGGCGGCGCGCTTCTGACAGGGGGGTATGGCTCTGTGATCGGGGCGGCGCTGGGGGCGCTGATTTTCGGGGTGGTGCAACAGGGGTTGTTCTTTGCCGGGGTCGAATCCAGCCTGTTCCGGGTGTTTCTGGGGGTAATCCTATTATTTGCTGTGATCCTGAACACCTATATCCGCCGCATCATCACCGGAGAGCGTTGAGATGAGCAGTTATGAGCACGCCCCCATTGTTGAGATGTGCAATATTGAAAAGCATTTTGGCCCGGTCATCGCGCTGAATGGTGTAAGTTTCGATATCCGCCCCGGAGAGTGCCATTGCCTGCTGGGCGATAATGGGGCGGGCAAATCCACCTTTATCAAAACCATGGCAGGCGTGCACAAACCCACGCGCGGCGAAATCCTGTTCGAAGGCAAGCGTATGGATTTTGGCAGCCCGCGCGATGCGATGGAAGCCGGAATAGCCACCGTCTATCAAGATCTGGCCATGATCCCGCTGATGAGCGTGACGCGCAATTTCTGGATGGGGCGCGAACCGGTGAAGCGGGTTGGGCCGTTCAAGTTTATGGATTTCAAAACTGCAAATGATGTGACCATGCAGGAGATGCGCAAGATGGGGATCAATCTGCGCTCTCCCGATCAGGCGGTGGGCACGTTATCGGGGGGGGAACGGCAAACAGTGGCCATTGCCCGCGCGGTATATTTTGGCGCAAAGGTTCTGATTCTGGACGAACCCACCAGCGCGCTGGGCGTGCGCCAGACGGCCAATGTGCTTTCGACCATCGACAAGGTGCGCAAGGCGGGGATCGGGATTGTGTTCATCACCCATAACGTGCGCCATGCTTTGGCGGTAGGCGATCGCTTTACCGTGCTCAACCGGGGCAAGACGCTTGGCACGGCGCAGCGTGGGCAGATCACCCCGGAAGAATTGCAAGATCTCATGGCCGGGGGGCAGGAACTGGTTGCACTGGAAGGCTCTTTGGGCGGAACTGTATGATGGGCAGTTTACTGAGAAAGCCCAAGGGGCAGATGGGGCAAATCCACGCCATCACACCGCAAGATGCGGGCTGGAAGTATGTGGGGTTTGATCTGTGGCGGCTGGCACCGGGCGACAGGGCCTCTGGGATGCTGGAAGGGCGCGAAACCATCCTTGTGCTGGTCGAGGGGCGCGCAGAAATTACCGCCGGGGGCCAAGGCCTTGGCGAATTGGGCGCGCGGCTGGATGTGTTTGAAAAAACCGCGCCGCAGTGTGTTTATGTGCCCCCCGGTGCACAGTGGCAGGCGGTGGCGACCACGGGGTGCAGCTTGGCCGTCTGCACTGCGCCTAGCCCCGGCGGGCGGGCGGTGCAGGTTTTGGGGCAAGATGGCATAGCGCTGGAGACGCGCGGGCAGGGGACGAATACCCGCTATATCCACAATATCGCGATGGAAGGGCAGGATGTGGCCGACAGCCTGCTTGTGACCGAGGTGTTTACGCCACCGGGGCATTGGTCATCCTACCCGCCCCATCGGCATGATATGGATGATTACCCCAACCTCACCTATCTGGAAGAAACCTATTACCACCGGCTTAACCCATCTGGTTGTTTTGGCTTTCAGCGTGTTTTTACGGATGATCTGAGCCTTGATGAAACCATGGCGCCTGCCGATCATGATGTGGTGCTTGTGCCGCGTGGCCACCACCCCTGCGCCGCGCCCCATGGGGTAGAGATGTATTACCTCAATGTCATGGCTGGCCCAAGGCGGGCATGGCGGTTTCAAACCCATCCGGCCTTTGCGCATATGGTTGGCTAGGCGGGCGGCAACCGGTTTGCAGGGCACCTATGTCACAGTATCGGCAAGGCTATCCCCTTGCCCGCCGCCCCAACCCGCCAAGGTGATTGCGCAGAATTTTTGAAACGGGCATTTCCCCTGTGGCGTCAGAACGCGGCAGGATGGTGGGTTTTCCATGCCCGCGCCAGCCTTGTGCGGCGTTGTCAAAATTTCACAAAAGCCTCACCAGAGCGTTACAAAACCCTGCGATCAGAGCCGCGCCTCCCATACCGGGATGACAGCTGCCACTTTGATCAGGAAACCGCCCATGAAAACCAACGCCCTTGCCGCGCTGCTTGTCACCACAACTGCGCTTGGTTCTTTCCCGCTGACCGCCAGCGCCGATTGGCGCAATGATCTGCCTGCATTCCGCATTGGCCTTCTGGGCGGCGAGAATGAGGCCGACCGCCTGCGCAACAATGATTGCCTGCGCGTCGCTCTGGAAGAGCGCCTTGGCATTCCGGTCGAAATGTTCCCGGCGCCCGATTATGCGGGCGTGATGCAGGGCCTGCTTGCGGGCCAGCTGGAATATGCCGCTTTGGGCGCCTCCTCCTATGCGGGCATTTACCTGCAAGGCCCCGATGCCGTGGAGCCGATCTTTGTTTCGGCAGAAGCCGACGGCTCCACCGGCTATATCGCTGTCATGTACACCCGCGCTGATAGCGGCATCACCGCGCTGGAAGAACTGGAAGGCAAATCTCTGGCCTATGCCGATCCGAATTCCACCTCCGGCTATCTTGTGCCCCGGTTCGAGTTGAAGCGCGCGGGCATCGATGACGACGCGTATTTCAGCCGCACCGGTTTTGGTGGCGGGCATGAGCAAGCCGTTGTTGCTGTGCTGCAAGGCCAGTATGATGCTGGCGTAACTTGGGCATCAGGGCAAGGCGAAGCTGCCGAAGGCTATACCCGTGGCAACCTGCGTCGCATGATCGACAATGGCCTGCTGGATATGAATGATCTCAACATCATCTGGGAAAGCCCCCTTATCCCCAATGGCCCGGTTGTCTTGCGTCAGGCCATCCCGCAAGAGGCCAAGGACATCGTGAAAGACTATCTGGCCAACCAGCTGCAAACCGATCCTCAGTGCTACTATGACGTATCCTTCGGTGAAGGCCAGGGGTGGGTAGCCGTGGATCACAGCTTCTTCGAGGGCGTGGTCGAAATGCGCCGCGAAGAACTGGCCGGCGCGCGCTGAGCATGGTGAGGGGGGGCCCTGCGGGCCACCCTTTTTCGTTGCCCGCGCGGGGGGAGAGTTGCGGGGGCCATTGTCCAATCCAGCATCAAGGAAAATTGACATGACCAAGAGCATGGCCACTGGCGCTGCCACCCTTGCCATTTTGCTATCCACCATTGCCCCGGCCGCTGCCGATTGGCGCGCGGGTTTTGGAACCTACAATATCGGCATTCTGTCGGGCGAGAATGAGGCCGATCGCATCCGCCGCTATTCCTGCCTGCAAGAGCTTGTGGCCGATACACTGGGCGTTGCGGTCGAACTTTACCCCGCAGCCGATTATGCGGGCGTGATGCAAGGCCTGCTTGCAGGCCAGTTGCATCAGGCCGGTTTGGGCGCATCGGGCTATGCGGGGATTTACCTGCAAGACCCGGAAGCCGTAGAGGTGGTGATGACCTCTGCCAATGTGGACGGTTCGCTGGGCTATTATTCCATCATCGTTACCCGCGCCGATAGCGGGATTGAAAGCATCGCGGATATGGCCGGGCGCAGCCTTGCCTATGCCGATGCAAATTCGGCCTCTGGCTATCTGTTCCCGCGCGCCGAATTGCGTCTGGCAGGCATTGAGGATGATTATTTTGGCCGTGTGGGGTTTTCCGGCGGGCATGAACAGGGCGTTGTGGCCGTGTTGCAGGGCCAATATGATGCCGCCGCCACCTGGTCTTCGCTGCTGGGGGAACATGCCGAAGGCTATAGCCGGGGCAATATCCGGCGCATGGTGGATAATGGCCTTCTGAATATGGAAGATATCCGCATTATCTGGACATCAGATTTGATCCCCAACGGCCCCACAGTGCTGCGCAAGGATTTGCCCGCAGAGGCCCGCGCGCTGGTGCTGGATCTATTCTTGAACATGAAAGAACGCCAGCCCGAATGTTACAATGCCACAATCGGCGGTGAGGGTGGCGGATTTGTCGAAATCGGCCATGATTTCTATGAAACCGCTGTGCGCATGCGCGCAGATGAGATTGCAGGCTCGCGCTGAATTTTCCCATCCTCTACAGGCCCCTGCCCTAGCGGGGGCCTGTCGCATATTTTTGCGCCCCTGCGCGCTGACAGGAGAGAACCCATGCTCGAATTCAAGGGACTGACCAAGCAGTTCAACAGCACTGTTGCCGTAAAGCCTGCAACTTTCACCATTCCCGACGGCCAGATGGTGGGTATCATTGGCCGCTCTGGCGCGGGCAAATCCACGCTATTGCGCATGATCAACCGCTTGAATGAACCCTCTGCCGGGCAGATGTTGTTTCAGGGGCGCGAGATAACGGCGCTCAAGGGCCGCGATCTGCGCGAGTGGCGCAATGAATGCGCGATGGTGTTTCAGCAGTTCAACCTTGTGGGCCGCCTGAACGTGATTACCAATGTCATGTCGGGACGCCTGTTTCATCATGGGTTTTTGTCCTCTATGGCGGGTGTGTTTTCTGAAAAAGAGCGCGCCTTTGCCATTCGTGCGCTGGATCGGCTGGGCATGGCGCATACAGCCTTGCAACAAACCGATACGCTTTCGGGTGGGCAAATGCAGCGCGTGGCGATCGCCCGCGCGCTGGTGCAGGAACCGCGTATCATGCTGGCAGATGAACCCATTGCCAGCCTTGACCCGCTGAATGCCAAAGTGGTGATGGACGCTTTGCGCGCGATCAACCAGCAAGACGGGCTGACAGTGGTGTGCAACCTGCACACGCTGGATACCGCGCGCCAGTATTGTGACCGGATTATCGGCATGCAAGACGGGGTGATCGTGTTTGATGGCACGCCCAAGGAACTGACCGACAAAGCCGCGCGCGAGATTTACGGGGCCGAGGCCGAAGAGGCGTTTTCTGAGGCGCTGACATCTACTGCGCTGCGCCCCGGCGCAGTTGCCCCGGCTGCGTCCGAAGCGCGCGTGGTGAACTGACATGGCCAGCATCAGCGCAAATGGCACCGGTCAAGACCCGGTTTCCCTGTTTGAGGGCCATCGCCGCCAGATGATCCGCGACCGGATGGTGGTGAATATCACGCTTCTGGCCCTGTTTCTGGCCTTTCTCGCATGGTCGGTGTGGATTTCGCGCTTCACGCCAGAGCGGCTGGCGGCCGGTCTGCCGCGTATCTTTGAATATTTCGGCTCTGTCATGCCGTCTTTGCAATGGGATGTCCTGTTTGAAAGCCGCAACGAGGCCGGGCGCTTTCCGCCGGGATCTGTCGGGTTTTGGTATAATGATTTCTGGAAATACCTGACGCTGATCTGGGAAACGATCCTGATGGCGCTGACAGCCACCCTGATTGCCACAGGGCTGGCCGTGATCCTGTCTTTTCTGGCCGCGCGCAACACCACGCCCGCGCCTTGGGTCGGTGTGGCCGCGCGCCGCTTTCTGGAATTTTGCCGCGGTGTGCCCGAAATCCTGTTCGCGCTGATATTGGTCTTTGCCGTGGGCATTGGCCCTTTGGCAGGGGTGATTGCGATTGTGATCCACGCCACAGGTGCGCTGGGCAAGTTGTTTTCCGAAGTGGTGGAAAACGCCTCCATGCGCCCGGTGGATGGGATTAAGGCCGTGGGCGGGGATTGGTTTGAACAGATGCGCTATGGCATCCTGCCGCAAGTGCTGCCCAATTACACATCCTATGCTTTGTGGCGGTTTGAAATCAATGTGCGCGCCTCTGCCGTGGTGGGGTTTGTCGGGGCAGGTGGCATCGGGGCAGAGTTGAGCCATGTTATCAGCTTCTTCTCTGATGATCGTGTTACGGCGGTTTTGTTGCTGATTGTTCTGACAGTCACCGCGATTGATCTTCTCTCCGAACGCCTGCGCCATGCGCTGATTGGCAAGGAGGCTTTGAAATGAACACCCTCGCTTTTGCTGCAATTACCGAGGCCGATATCAGCGCCGTGCGCAAACGCCATCCCAAGGCGTTCGGCAACCCGCTTGTCACAGCGCTGAAACTCGGAAGCTGGGCGTTTATCATCGTCTATCTGGCATGGTCACTGCACCTGTTCGAGGTGGGCAAATTGTTTAACGCCTCTGATCGGGCGTGGCAGTTGATAAGCCGGATGCTTGTCTGGCGTGACATGGAGACATGGCAATATGCCAATATCTATCGCGGCATTGCCCAGACCATTGCCATGGCCTTTCTGGGCACATTGCTGGGCACGATCTTCGCGCTGATGCTGGCCTTTTTTGCCGCACGCAACACCATGCCTGGGGGGGTTATCCGCCATGCGGTGCGCCGCTTGCTGGATGTTTTCCGGGGTATCGATTCCGTTGTCTGGGGGCTGGTCTTTGTGCGGGCTGTGGGGCTTGGGCCACTCGCCGGGGTGCTGGCCATCTGGGTATCCGACATGGGCAATCTGGCCAAACTGTATTCCGAGGCGATTGAGAATATCGACCGCAAGCAAGTGGAAGGCGTGCGCGCCACAGGTGCCGATACCAGCAGGATCATCCGCTATGGCTATCTGCCGCAAATCCTGCCGGTATTCATCTCTCTCTCGCTCTATTCCTTCGAATCCTCTACCCGCTCTGCCACCATATTGGGGCTTGTGGGTGCAGGCGGGATCGGGATGATCATTATCGAGCGGTTCCGCGCGGGGTTGTTTGACCAGGTGGCCTTTGTGGTGCTCAATGTGCTGGTGGTGATTGCGGTGATCGACTGGGGGTCGGGCCTGATCCGCAAGCGCTTTATCGGCGAGCGCGGGCACTGAAATTCTGCTATGCCTGAGGGCGTCTGCCGGTATGTCCGGCAGACGCAGATTTTTGCAACAGGAACAAGATGCATATTCTGATTTCAGGGGTCGCGCGCGGGATCGGGCGGGCTATGGCGCTGGATGCAATGGGTCGCGGCTGGCAGGTGACAGGTACCGTGCGCCGGAGAGGCGACGGCCCTGACGGGGTTGCAGAACTCTTGGCCGACATGCGCGATCTTGATAGCTTAGCCACACTCACTGCGCATCTTGGCCCTGTGGATGTGCTGATCAACAATGCCGGCAGTATCGGGCCAGAGCGCAACTCTGCGCTGGACATGGATTTCGCAGGCTTTGCCGAAACACTTGCCGTCAATACCCTTGCCCCGCTGGCACTGGCGCAAGTCGTGCTGCCACATATGCAGGCAGGCGGACGCATCCTGACACTTTCCAGTCAGATGGCATGGATGGGCTATGCGAAATCGGATCGCATCGCCTATCGCGCGTCAAAAGTGGCCGTGAATAAAGTCATGCAGGGGCTGGCCACAGATCTCCAGCCGCGCGCGATAGCCGTTGCGCTGATTGATCCGGGCTGGGTGCGCACGGATATGGGCGGGCCAGAGGCGGATGAAGAGCCGGCACGCGTGGCACGCGGTATTCTGGACATCGCGTCCAGGCTGGACATGACACAGACAGGGCGTTTCCTGCGCTGGACTGGTGAGGAGCGGGATTTCTGATGACACGCCATTTATCGCCCGAAGGGGCGCTTATTCATCCAGAGTGCAAGATCACCGATTGCGCCTTTGGGGCCTATACCGAAATTGGGGCGGGATCGGTTGTGCTGAACAGCAGTTTTGGCGATTACAGCTATTGCGGGCGCGGTTGCGATATCGCCAATACCAGCATTGGCAAATTTGCCAATATCGCGGCAAATGTGCGGATTGGCCCCACAGATCACCCGATGCACCGCGCCAGCCTGCATCATTTCCTGTATCGGTCTGATATGTATTGGCCGGAAGAAGCGCCCGATACGGCGTTCTTTGCCGCCCGCGCTGCGCGGCGGGTGACAATCGGGCATGATGTCTGGATCGGGCATGGTGCGATTATCCGGCCAGACGTGACAATCGGGCATGGCGCGGTGATTGGGGCGGGGGCCGTGGTCACGCGCGATGTGGCGCCCTATACGATTGTGGTGGGGGTTCCGGCGGAAAAACTGCGCCGCCGCTTTCCCAAGCAGATCGCGCGGCGGCTGACAGAGCTGGCCTGGTGGGATTGGGATCATGACCGTTTGCGCCTTGCCCTGTCCGATTTCCGCCAGATGGAGGTGGACGCCTTCCTTGCGAAATACGAGGATGTGACGCTGCATTGATGGCCATTCAGGCGGCCAGCGAACACGCGCTCAACTTGCCCAGAAACCGCTCCAGATTGGGATCAGTGTCATCAAAAGGGGCATCATCAAACCGAAACCAGCGCATGGTGCGATATTCGCGCCTGTCGTAGTCCGGAACAAGGCCCGCTGTGCCTTGTAGCGGATACCACAGCGATACATCCTCATGCGGGTTTGCGCCGATGGTTTCGGCAATCGTCAGGAAAGCGGGCGCATCTTGCGCGAAACGCGCCCTCATGCGCAGTTCTTCCAGACATTCGCGCCGCACTGTATCGCGCGGGTGCTCGCCCGGCTCTACATGCCCGCCCGGTGGCAACCACAGGCCCGAACTGATGTGATCGCCCAGCAGGATATGGCCCTTGTCCACCACAGGGAAATAGCTGACCAGATGCATGGGCGGGGTCGCAGGCGGGGCGATCCGGCACAATTCCGCGCCTGATTGCACCCAATCGCACGCGCGGGTCAGATGATCCAGTTCCAGCAAGTCGCAGGGGCGTATCAGCCGCAATTCTGCTGCGATAAGGGACGCATAGCTCATTGCGCAGCAAGCGCCACAGGATGTGCGGCCTTCAACAGTCGCGCGGCGGCCTGCCCGCTGGCAAAGGCAATCTGGCCACGGCAGATTGTGGCCTCTATCCGGCGGGTATTGGGGTTCAGAACCACCAGATCGGCGCGCTGCCCCGGCGCAAGCTGGCCGCGATCGGACAGGCCCATAATCTGCGCTGGCCGGGTCGAGATCATTTCCCACGCATGGGCGAAAGACAGCGCGCGCGCATCTGCAATGGCCCAAGCCGCCTGCGCCAGCGCGGGGATGTAGTAATCCGAGATCAGCGCGTCACATAACCCTTCTTCGACCAGTTCCATCGCAGCAATATTGCCCGATTGTGACCCGCCGCGCACGATATTGGGCGCGCCCATCAACACAGGTTCCCCGGCGGCGCGCGCGGCGCGCGCGGCGTCCAGCGTGGTGGGAAATTCACAGATTGCAGCACCTATGCCACGATCAA
>JAIUNA010000125.1 GCA_022565265.1 Roseinatronobacter sp.
CGCTTGCGCTGGTCAGGCTCAGCCCGGCAGAGGAGCGCACGCTTGCGCCGCGCCAGCGTTTTGCGGATTTTGGAAAATTCGCGGCCACGGCCCTGCTTGGCCTGTGGCCAAAGCGCTTCTGGCCACAGACGATCCCATCCCTGTGTGCGCAGCCGTCACAGGCGCGTGGGCCTGGGGTATTGGCCGAGAATGCTGATCGGGTTTTGGGGCTGAATGGTGTGGGCAGGGCAGTAGCATGCATATCGTAATGACGGTCAATGCGGCCTGGAATATCAGGAATTTCCGCTTGCCACTTGTGACAGCGTTGCTTGCAGATGGGCACCGTATCAGGGTTCTGGCCACACCGGATGAGAGTGTGGCCGCGCTGCGCGATCTGGGCTGCGCATTTGTGCCCTTGGAGATGAATGTAAAAGGGCTGAACCCGATCGAGGATATCCGGTTGATTGCCCGGTTCAGACAGCTGTTTGCCGACCTGCGCCCCGACATCGTGCTGAGCTTTACGATCAAGAACAATGTCTTTGGCGCAATTGCCGCCAAAGGGCTGGGTCTTGCGTTTATTCCAAATGTCACCGGGTTGGGCACGGCGTTTTTGTCTGGGGGGGTGTTGCAGCGGATTGCCGAGGGGCTTTATCGTCATGCATTCGCGCGTCTGCCCGTGATCTTTTTTCAAAATCAGGATGATCGCGCGCTCTTTGTGGCGCGCAATCTGGTTGCCGCGCAGCAGCCCCGCCTTTTGCCCGGTTCCGGGATTGATCTGGAACAGTTTGCGGCGGTGCCGCTGCCGGAACCCTCGGCGCCTGTGACATTTCTGATGATCGCGCGCCTTTTGCGCGATAAGGGCGTTGTCGAATTTGTTGACGCCGCACGCCAGATCAAACGCAGCCATGCCGAAACCTGTTTTCAGCTTCTGGGCGCGGTCAGCGCGCAGAATCGCTCTGCCATAGCCCTGTCAGTGCTGGAGGGCTGGGTCGCTGAGGGTGTTGTCAGCTATCTTGGCACCACGGAGGATGTGCGCTCCCCGATTGCGGCTGCGCATGTGATTGTCTTGCCCTCCTACCGCGAAGGGGCGCCGCGCACCTTGATCGAAGGTGCGGCCATGGCGCGCCCTGTGATCGCGACCGATGTGCCGGGATGTCGTGCGGTTGTGGAGGAGGGGCGCACAGGGTTTTTATGCGCACCACGCAGTGCACAGGCGCTTGCGGCGCGCATGGGCCAGTATCTTGCGCTATCACCAGAGGCGCAAGCGGAGATGGGCCGGGCTGGTCGTGCCAAGATGGAGGCTGAATTCGATCAGGCGCATGTTGTGCAGGCCTATCGCAGGGCCATTTCGGATGTGACGGGCAGGAAGGCGGGGTGCTGAATGGACACGGTATTTTTCGTTGCATCCAAGCTGCTTGGGGGTGTCTTGCAGCCCGAAACATGGATTGTGGCGGCATTCGGGGCCATTGCGCTGGCGCTGATTGCGCGGCGTCAGCGTGCGGCACTGCGCCTGAGCCTGGCCAGTTTCGCAACGCTTCTGGTGCTGGGTATCGTTCCGCTGGGCGATCTCATGCTGGCCCCTATAGAGCGCAGCTATCCGCTGACCCCGGAGTTGCAAGAGGTGCATGGGATCATTGTGCTGGGGGGAGGGGAAGATCTGCGCGCCTCAGCCCGGTGGGGTGCAGTGCAACTGGGGCAGGGGGCAGAGCGCTACACGGCCACTCTGGCCTTGGCGCGCGCCTATCCAGAGGCGCGAATTGTGTTCACAGGCGGCAGTGGTGCGCTGCGCGATGCGCGGGGTGCACCCCTTACCGAGGCCGATCTGGCGGCGCGGTTTTTCGCGGATCAGGGGCTGGATGCAGAGCGCCTGATTCTGGAGCGCCGCGCGCGCAACACGGCCGAGAATGCGCGGTTTTCCCATGCATTGGCTGGGGCCGCACCAGAGGAAACATGGGTGCTGGTCACAAGCGCCTTTCATATGCCCCGCGCCATGCGCAGCTTTACGAATGCTGGCTGGACAGGGCTTGTCCCTTATCCTGTGGATCATCGCACTGCGCGCTTTTCGGATCAATTGGGCTGGGGGCTTGGCCGCAATCTGGCACAGATGGCAATCGCGTTGCGCGAATATGTGGGGCTGGTGGTTTACCGCGCCACAGCGCGCTGAGCGGGGCAGGGGGGCGTAGAGGGGTCGCATGTCTTTTTGCACAAACCCGGTTCCCCGTTTTGCGCGACATGATCTAGGCTGTTTGGCGCAGATCATCGCCATCAACTGCGATCCGGGTTTGCCTGCCCATCAATTCCATCAAAACCCAGATCCGCTGATCGGGTGCGATGCGGGCGATTGTTGCCACGAAAATGGTGAACGGCCCTTTGGTCAGGATCACCTCATCACCGGGTTGCAGCTGTTTGGGGGGCAGGAGCCTGCCCTCCTCATCGCAGCGTATGCGCAACTGATCTATCAGATCACGCGGCACAGCGGTTGGTTCCTGGCCAAGGCTGACAAGGCGGCTGATCCCATAGGTTGAATTGACCACGCGCCAGCCGCCCTGCGCCACGGATAGGGAAACAAACAGATATCCCGGAAACAGCGGGCGCAGCTGTGTCAGAAACCGCCCCCGCAAGCGCCGTGTTTCTTCCTGCAGCGGCAGGAATGTCTCGAAACCTTGGCGCAACAGATTGCGTTGTGCGATATGGTGGCTATTGGGTTTGAATTGCGCCAGAAACCAATTGGCATCATGATCCAGACAGCTCATAGGGCCTCGCTGTTTGCTCTGGTCTTCCTGATGCGCTCAAATTCGAGCAAGTTCAAGCCATAGAACGCCTCTCGCTGCGATCTTGCCTGTATGTCGCGGGCAGGGGCGGATTATCGCGTATGTTTCGGGCCAAAACTGCTGTCCGTCCCCCAGGGTCTGCTCAAAAATGAGGCAGGGACGGGCGCGCGCGCGCCGCCTGTCCCGGCGGCTGTGGGTATCTGTCGCAGGCCGGATTTTGCCCATGCGCCAATGCGCTCTTGTTTGAGCGATATGGGCGCGTTAGCCTGAGCACAACGGTGTTGCAAAGGAAAGGTGCTTCTCGAAAGAGACCGCTCAATTCCCCTTCGCACTGCTGCAGACCCTGCCGAAATCGTGGATATGCGCTTGCAATCGAAGGGGAAATCCCATAACGCTCAAGACTGAGCAAACGGGGCTATCCTGCTTTGCCATATCTGACTTTCTGATCCAAGGCGCCCAAAGGCAGTCCTTGTGCGGTAGCCTGCAAGGCCTTTCCTTCCAGATGACAACAGAGCGAAACAAGCTGCGCGAGGATGTGCATTTCCGGGTGTTGCGCATCTTGCAGGACAATCCTGAGATGACGCAGCGCGAATTGGCGGCCGCGGTCGGCGTCAGTACCGGGGGCATCCACTATGTGCTGAGTGCCCTGATCGAAAAGGGCATGATCAAATTCGGCAATTTCGCGGCTGCGCCAGACAAGCGGCGCTATGCCTATGTTTTGACCCCCAAAGGGCTGGCAGCGCGGGCTGATCTGACGCGCAAATTTCTGGCTCGAAAACTGGCCGAATATGAGGCGCTCAAAGCAGAGATTGCGGCGGTGGGGGCTGATCTGTCCGAAGCTGAGCTTGACGAGATCCGCAACGGGCTTTTGCGCAAGTGATGACGCGGGTGCCCCGCCCCCTGACAGAGTTGAGAGTGTAGACCCGGCATGGCGCAGGCCAGACGTATTCTGATTACAGGCACAGCCGGATTTATCGGCTTCCATCTTGCGCGGCTTTTGCTGGCAGAGGGGTTTCGTGTGCATGGCTATGATGGGATGACGGATTACTATGATGTCACCCTCAAGCGCCGCCGTCATGCGATGCTGGCGCAATCGCCCGATTTTTCGGCCACAGAGGCGATGCTGGAAGATCAGACGCGCCTTGATGCTGTTATGGATGCGTTTGCGCCAGATGTGATTGTCCATCTCGCGGCACAGGCCGGGGTGCGCTACAGTCTGGAAAACCCCCGCGCCTATCTGGATGCCAATGTCATTGGCGGCTTCAATGTGATGGAGGCAGCGCGCAGGCTGGGTGTGGCGCATCTGCTGATGGCCTCCACCTCGTCGGTCTATGGGGCCAATACCGATATGCCCTTTGTCGAGACCGCCAAAGCCGATACGCAACTGACCATCTATGCCGCCACGAAAAAAGCCAATGAGAGCATGGCCCATGCCTATGCCCATCTCTGGGGCCTGCCGATCACGATGTTTCGGTTTTTCACAGTCTATGGCCCTTGGGGGCGCCCGGATCTGGCGCTTTTCAAATTCGTGGAGGCCATGCTCGAGGATCGGCCCATTGATATCTACAATCATGGCGAGATGTATCGTGATTTCACCTATATCGATGATCTGGTGCGCGCGATCCGCCTGCTGATCGATGCTGTACCAGAGCGGGTGCAGGATGGGATCGTGGCCGAGGGCGACAGCCTCTCGCCGGTGGCACCTTACCGGGTGGTCAATATCGGCAATTCGCAAAAGGTACGGCTTTTGGATTTCGTGGAGGCGATCGAGGCAAGCCTGGGGCGGGTGGCGCAGCGCAATTACATGGACATGCAGATGGGCGATGTGCCGGCGACATGGGCGGATGCGAGCCTGTTGCACAGCCTGACCGGATTTCGCCCGCAGACCGATATCCGCGACGGGATCGCGCAGTTTGTGGCCTGGTATCGGGACTATTACCAGAAATGACGCGGCAGACCGCAGCTGTGGCGGAGGGGGGCGCGCGGCCCGCAGGCGCGCCCAAACAGATCGCCGGGATCGGGCTGGGCTATGTGGGCCTGCCGCTGGCGGTGGAATTCGGCAAGCACCGCCCGACGCTTGGCTTTGACATTGATGCGCGGCGCATTGGCGAGTTGCAGGGAGGGTTTGACCGCACGCGCGAGCTGGAGCCTGCGGATCTGGCCATGGCGCAGCATCTGCGCCTGAGCAGTGAACCCGAAGCGCTGCGCGCGGCGCAGATCTTCATTGTGACGGTGCCCACTCCGATTGATGCCCATAAACGCCCGGATCTGACTGCGCTGCGGCGGGCGTCCGAAACGGTGGGCCGCGTGCTCAAGCGCGGTGATATCGTGATCTACGAATCCACGGTCTATCCAGGCGCGACGGAGGAAGATTGCGTGCCTGTGCTGGAGCGCGCCTCTGGTCTGCGGTTCAATTGCGATTTTTTCTGCGGGTACAGCCCGGAGCGGATCAATCCCGGTGACAAGGCGCATCGGCTGAGCACGATCACCAAAGTCACCGCTGGCTCGACCCCGGAGATTGCGCAGGAAGTCGATGCGCTTTACCGCAGCATCATCACTGCGGGCACCTATCCGGCCGCCTCTATCCGGGTGGCTGAGGCGGCAAAAGTGATCGAGAATACCCAGCGGGATCTCAATATCGCGCTGATCAACGAGCTGGCCATCATCTTTGCGCGGATGGGGATTGATACAGAGGCCGTGCTGGCTGCGGCAGGGACGAAATGGAATTTCCTGCCCTTCCGCCCGGGGCTTGTGGGGGGGCATTGCATTGGCGTTGACCCCTATTACCTGACCCATAAGGCCGAGGCGCTTGGCTATCATCCGCAGGTCATTCTTGCGGGGCGGCGGATCAATGACGGCATGGGCGCTTTCGTGGCCGGGCAGATGCTCAAGGCGCTGTTGCGCCGCCAGATCGTGCTGCAGGGCGCGCGCATTTTGGTGCTGGGGCTGAGTTTCAAGGAAAACTGCCCTGATCTGCGCAATACGCGGGTGATTGATGTGATCCGCGAGTTGGAGGAGTATGGGCTGGAGGTGGAGGTGCATGACCCTTGGGTCGATCCGTCTGAGGCGCATGCGGAATATGGGCTGCGCTTGAGCGAGACGCTCACGCCGGGGCGCTATGACGGGATTATTCTTGCTGTGGCCCATAGCGCCTTTCGCGCGCTGGGGGCGCAGGGGCTGCGCGCCTTGGGCAAGCCTGCGCATGTGCTCTATGATCTCAAATATGTTCTCGACGCGCCAGAAAGTGATCTGCGGCTGTGAGTGGGCGCGTGCCGCGCGTGCCATTGGCGCGGGGGAGCGGCGTTTGGTGGGGCAGGGGTGTGCTGTCTCGCGGGAGCCTGGTTTTGCGCGGCGGGGCAGGGGGTGAGTTTGCGTTATCGGCCATTTGGTGCGGAAATATCGGATCTGCGAAAATGACAGTTTCAGAGATGCCACAGATTGTGAAATTCCATCGTGATTGACACCTCGACTTGGAAAAAAGCCTGGGCGCTGCTGGACGCGCGCGAGAAGCGTCAAGCTTGGATCGTGCTTGGAGTAATCATCATTGGCGCGCTTGCTTCGGCAGTGATGGTGGGCTCGATAATGCCGTTTCTAACTGTGCGGGCGGATCCTGCGCGGATTGTGTCCACGCCCGCGTTGGCTTGGGCCTTTGACGCCTTTGGGTTCATATCGGTCTATGGGTTTTTGATCGGGCTTGGCTTTGCGTCTTTTGCGGTGATTGTTCTGTCCAGTGCCATCCAGATTGCCAAGACCTGGGTGGTGGCGCGGTTCTCGACCATGCGGGTGCATTCGATCAGCCATCGCTTGCTCGGCACTTATCTTGCCCAGCCTTACGGGTTTTTCTTGAACCGGCATTCTGGCGATATGGGGCCACGGGTACTGGCGGAGTCCGGGCAGGTGGTGGGATCTTTTTTTAGACCAGCCGCTGAGTTGATCGCGGCCACACTGACCACCGCGGCGATTGTGGGATTGCTTCTCTGGGTAGAGCCAGTCGTTGCTCTTGTGGCTTTTGCTGTGCTGGGCGGGATTTATGGGGTCGTGTATCTGCTCACACGACAAAGATTGAAACGACTGGGCCAGATCCGCGTGGCGGCCAATCGCCAGCGCTTCAGAATGACCAATGAAGCGCTTACCGGCATCAAGGATATCAAACTCCTCGGGCGTGAAGTCGCGTATCTCGATCGGTTCGCCGAGCCTTCCCTCCAGATGGCGCGGGTGCAGGTCACTGTGGCTGTGCTCTCACAGGTTCCTCAACTGGCGCTCCAAGCGGTGGCTTTGGGCGGGGTGATCCTCCTTTGTCTCGTGTTGATTGATCCCGCTGGGCTCGCCTCAGGGGCCGCTTTGGGAGGATTGCTGCCTGTCCTTGGGGTATTTGCCTTTGCCGGGCAGCGATTGATGCCCGAGCTCTCAAAGCTCTATCAATCGCTTGCGCAAATTCAATCAGGCTCTGCCGCCGTAGATGCGGTGTATGATGATTTGGTGCAGCGAAAAAGCCTGCGCAGCATTTCAAGAAAAACGCCTATTGGGATGGGCCTTAGGACCAGCTTGGTACTTGAAAATATCTCCTACAATTACCCGAATGCCGATCAGGCAGGTATTCGCGACCTGTCACTGTCGATCTCCGCAGGTGAAAAAATCGGGATTGTCGGCAGTACGGGTGCGGGCAAGACTACGCTTGCGGATATCATCCTGGGTCTTCTGGAGCCTGACCAGGGCAGGATGGTCGTCGACGGGGTTGAGATCACCTCAGACAACACCCGTGCCTGGATGCAAAGCGTGGGCTATGTGCCGCAGGATATCTTTTTGACGGATGCCCCCGTGGCAGAGAATATCGCACTTGGTGTGATGCCGGGTGCGATTAATCAGGAGCATATCCGCAAAGCGGCCAGGATCGCCAGGATCGATCAGTTCATCATGGGCGAGTTGCCCGATGGCTATCAGACCCCTATTGGCGAGCGCGGTGTTCGGCTCTCTGGAGGCCAGCGTCAACGACTTGGAATTGCGCGCGCACTCTATCATGACGCTGAGCTGATCGTGTTTGATGAGGCAACAAGTGCACTCGACAACCTCACGGAAGCAGAAGTGATGGATGCGATCGATGCGCTGCCTGGTGATAAGACCGTGCTGATGATCGCGCACCGTCTAAGCACTGTGAAACGCTGTGACCGGATCATCGTGCTAGAAAAAGGGCAGCTGGTCGGATGCGATACATGGGACGCCCTTATGGCTGAAAATACAGCGTTTCGTAAGATCGCAAGCATCAGAGATGCGGCGTGACTTTCTCACCATCGCAAAATAATTACTGAAGCAGGACACTCACATGCTTTCCAACTCCACCATCCTGATCACAGGGGGTACTGGCTCTTTTGGGCATGCGTTTCTGCCCATGGTACTCGCGCGTTACAATCCGAAAAAGGTTATCATTTTTTCGCGCGATGAGATGAAGCAATGGGATATGGCGAAACTCTATGGTGATGATAAGCGGGTACGCTTCTTCATTGGGGATGTCCGCGATCGCGAAAGGCTCTATCGCGCCTTTGATGGCGTGGATTATGTGGTGCATGCGGCTGCGACCAAAATCGTGCCTACGGCTGAGTACAATCCCTTTGAATGTATCAAGACCAATGTAAATGGGGCGATGAATGTCATTGATGCGGCAATCGACAAAGGCGTAAAACGCGTGGTGGCGTTGTCCACTGACAAAGCGTCAAGCCCGATCAACCTTTATGGTGCGTCCAAATTGGCCTCGGATAAACTGTTCGTGTCGGGGAATGCCTATGCTGGCGAACATGATACGCGCTTCTCGGTGGTGCGCTACGGCAATGTGATGGGGTCGCGCGGGTCGGTAATTCCTTTCTTCATGTCGATCGCTGACAAGGGTGTGCTACCTATCACTGACAGTCGCATGACGCGTTTCATGATCTCGCTGGAACAGGGGGTCGAGTTGGTCTGGCATGCCTTCCAGGATATGATTGGCGGTGAGATTTACGTCAAGAAAATCCCATCTATGACGGTGACAGATATCGCGCGCGTGGTGGCGCCCGAAGCGCGCCACGAAATCGTTGGCATACGCCCCGGTGAAAAACTGCATGAACAGATGATCGGGATAGAGGACGCCCCTTATACCTACGAATATGACGACCATTTTAAGATCCTGCCAGCGATCAATAAATGGGCAGATGACCCGGCGCGGGTCAAGAATGGACACAAGGTCGATGAAGGGTTCAGTTATACCAGCGACAACAACCCCGAATGGATGGCGCAGGAGGCATTAGCAGACTGGATAAGCACAAATCGTGCAAAGATCGGGGCAATTTGATGATTCCCTATGGCCGCCAGATCATCTCTGAGGATGATATCAGCGCGGTAGCGGATGTTCTGCGCTCGGATTTTCTGACTC
>JAIUNA010000126.1 GCA_022565265.1 Roseinatronobacter sp.
ACCTCAAAATGCCCGCCCACTGGGCGAGCGATCAACATACGACAGCTATTCGTCCCCAGATCCAGCGCCGCATAAAGCTGCGATGCCTCAGATCCAGGGTGGCGCGGGGCCTTTGCCGGTTTGGGGTGCGCAGCACTTTCCTGCGCGCCAAAAGCTTTCAGGTTTACGCCCGCGCCTGCGGGACGCTCGGGCGTCATGTTTCGCCCTCCAATTCAAGTTGAGGGAATGGTAATCAACCACAGGGTCATAAGCAAGGCCCTGCATGCATCAGCGCGAAGTGCGGTCAGCTTTCTGTCATAATCAAGTTGAGAAAAATGATGCCGCCAAGCCCTCGCCAGAGTAGGGGGAATTGGGCTATTGCAAGTGCAGGTTAGCGGGGATGGCGGGATATGGCCAGCCATTGCACCCGGCGTTGGCCCGCTTGGGCACGTGCGACATGCAAAAAGGAAACCAGGGTGATGGCGCAGCTTGTGATCGTTTATTGGCGCGATATTCCGGCACAGGTGATTGTCGGTAAGGGCCGCCGGGCCGAGAAAATTCAGCTTTCAGAGCGGTTTGAGCAGGCAATAGACCGTTGCGCCATGCGCGGGGGCGCGAAAGATGCCGATGCCTATCTGGCCGAGTGGCGCAAGGCCGCACCTGTCGAGGTCGCTGGGAGTGATGAAGATGTCGCGAAAACCACGGCGGCGGCGCTGGAAGCGGAGTATGACGCAGACAGGCTGAAGGCGCTGATCGCTAATGATGGCTGGGCGTGACGGGGCTTCAGATGTGAAACCGCTGAATCTGCTGGAGAGCATCATGGCGCTTTTGAACTTTCGACGCTCCACCCCGTCCGCAGCGCCCCAAAGCGCGCAGATGGAGGCGCTTATACAGGGCTTCTCTGTGGAAGTGATGCCGCGCACGGCTGAAAAGATCACAGATTTCCGCGCGTTGCTGCCCTTGGGCACGCGGGTTTATATCGCCCATATTGAGGGCACCCCCATTGCCGATATGGTGGCAACTGCCGCACGCCTGCGCGCCGAGGGGATGGAGCCTATGCCCCATTTCCCCGCCCGTATCATTGCCGACAGGGCCGAATTGGGCGATTGGGTCGCGCGCTACCAAGGTGAGGCAGATGTGCGCGAGGGCCTGATGCTGGGCGGCGGGCCTGTGATGCCCAAGGGGGCTTATGACAATTCCATGCAATTGCTGGAAACCGGCCTTTTTGATGGGTTTCGTCGTCTGCATGTGGCAGGCCATCCCGAAGGCAACCGCGATATTGGCCCCGATGGCGGGCATGAGATCATTTTTCAAGCGCTGCGCTGGAAGCAGGATTTCGCCGCCGCAAAAGGCATAGAGATGGCGATTGTCACGCAATTTGCCTTCGAGGCCGCGCCGATTATCGCTTGGGCGGATGGATTGCGCGCGCGCGGTATCACACTTCCGGTGCATCTGGGCGTTGCCGGGCCAGCCAAACTGCAAACGCTGATCAAATTCGCCATTGCCTGCGGTGTTGGCCCCTCGCTTTCCGTGCTGCAAAAGCGTGCGAAAGACGTTTCCAAGCTGCTTATGCCGTTCGAGCCAACCGCCCTTGTCGCTGATCTGGCAGCGCATAAGGCCGCAAATCCCGATTTCGCCGTCGCGCGCTTGCATTTCTTCCCATTGGGCGGGATCAAGGCAAACGCCGATTGGACATTTACCCATGGTGGCGCCGCCGCGCGGCCTGCCACGCAAACCTGAGCTTTTGGAGCACATATGACCCGCACCGTGATCGAATCTGCCACCAAGACTGTTATCATCGGCTTTGACGAGCCGTTTTGCGTGATCGGCGAACGCATCAACCCGACGGGCCGCAAGAAACTTGCGGCAGAGTTGGAGATGGGCGATTTCACAACTGTAGAGCGTGACGCGCTGGAACAGGTGGCCTGTGGCGCGATGGTGCTGGATATCAATTCGGGCGCTGTTTTCTCCAACAAGATGGCCGAAGACCCCCGCTATGCCGATAATAACTTTGTGGAACCGCCGCTGATGCGCGATCTGTGCGCGCGGGTTCAGGCGCTGGTGGATGTGCCTTTGTGCATTGACAGCTCTGTGCCCGAAGCCCTCAAAGCGGGGCTGGAGGCCTGCAATGGCCGCCCGCTGCTAAATTCGGTTACGGGCGAGGAAGAGCGGCTGGAAGCGATTTTGCCTCTGGTCAAGAAATACAATGTGCCCGTGGTGGCCATTTCCAACGATGATACCGGCATTTCCGAAGACCCTGATGTGCGTTTTGCCGTGGCCAAGAAAATTGTGGAACGCGCGGCCGATTATGGCATTCCCGCGCATGATATCGTGGTTGATCCGTTGGTCATGCCGATTGGGGCCATGGCCACAGCAGGGCGGCAAGTGTTTGAACTGGTGCGCCGCCTGCGTGCGGAATTGGGCGTGAATACCACTTGCGGGGCGTCAAATATCAGCTTTGGCCTGCCCAACCGGCATGGGGTAAATGCGGCCTTTCTGCCCATGGCCATTGGTGCGGGCATGACAAGTGCCATCATGAACCCTGTCCGTTCGGTAGAGATGGAGGCTATTCGCGCGGCCAATATGTTGATGAACCATGATCCCAATGGTGGTGCATGGATCGGGCTTGCGAAAGTGCTGGAAGCGATGAAAGACGGCGCAAGCTTTGCCGAAGCCTCGCGCGCGGCAATGGATGCAGGCGCGCGCACAGGTGGGCGGCGTGGTGGGCGCAGGTCGCGCTAAGCGCCTATGGTTATTCTTGGCGCAAGCTGTGCAAGAAACAAAGGCCAGCCGCGTTAGCAGTATGGATATGAAAAAACCGAAAGCGCATGCGCTTTCGGTTTTTTCATTCTTCACGCTGCCCGCAAATCTTAGCCTGCGCTGGCGGCCGCTTTCTTGGCATCGGCATAGATGATCAGCGGTTTTGCTTCAGAGGTCACCGCCTCTTCATTTACCACCACTTCCGATACATTCTCCATCCCCGGCAATTCGAACATGGTATCCAGCAGGATATCTTCCATGATCGAGCGCAGGCCCCGTGCGCCAGTCTTGCGGGCAATGGCACGCTTGGCGATAGCCCGCAGCGCTTCCGGGGTGAAGGTAAGATCCGCGCCTTCAATATCAAAGAGTTTCTGATATTGCTTCACCAATGCGTTTTTCGGCTCTGTCAGGATGGTGACAAGGGCGTCTTCATCCAGATCCATCAGCGTTGCGACAACTGGCAGACGCCCCACAAATTCGGGGATCAGACCAAATTTCAGCAGGTCTTCGGGTTCCAGCTGCTTGAGAGACTCGCCAATCGTCTTGAGGCTTTCATCCTTCACATCCGCGCCAAAGCCAATGGCAGAGCCTTTGCCGCGCATATTGATGATCCGATCCAAGCCCGCAAATGCGCCGCCACAGATGAACAGGATATTGGTTGTGTCCACTTGCAGGAATTCTTGTTGCGGATGCTTGCGCCCGCCCTGCGGCGGCACGCTGGCCACAGTGCCTTCCATCAGCTTCAGAAGCGCCTGTTGCACCCCTTCACCCGATACATCACGCGTGATCGACGGGTTGTCAGATTTACGGGTGATCTTGTCCACCTCGTCAATATAGACAATCCCGCGCTGCGCACGCTCGACATTATATTCGCTCGATTGCAGCAGCTTGAGGATAATGTTTTCCACATCCTCACCCACATAGCCTGCTTCTGTCAGTGTTGTGGCATCGGCCATGGTAAAGGGCACATCCAGAATGCGCGCCAAGGTTTGGGCCAGAAGCGGCTTGCCGCAGCCCGTGGGGCCGATCAGCAGGATATTGGATTTCGAAAGCTCAACCTCGCCGGATTTGCCGGAATGGTTCAGCCGTTTGTAATGGTTATGTACAGCAACCGAGAGCACGCGCTTGGCCTGCACCTGCCCGATGACATAATCATCCAGCACATTGCAGATTTCGCGCGGCGTTGGTACGCCATCGGTGGATTTCAGCCCCCCCGATTTCGTTTCCTCGCGGATGATATCCATGCAAAGTTCGACACATTCATCGCAGATAAAGACCGTCGGCCCCGCGATCAGCTTACGCACCTCATGCTGGCTTTTGCCGCAGAAGGAACAGTAAAGCGTGTTTTTGCTGTCTGAATCGGAAGTGGGCATCTCAAACCTCTGTGGTCTTTACTGCGATAGGCAAAATCGGGTTGCGGGCGTGTCGCGCCTTCTTTCCTTGCAGGGTAGGCGAGAGACGGGGCAGGGACAATGCAAAACTGCATTTGCAGGCGGAATTCGCATGCTCTGCCCCGTCATAGCCCATCATGCGCTGGCCGTATCGGCACGAGAGGTCACGATTTCGTCAATCAAGCCCCAATCCTTTGCCAAATCGGCGGTCATGAAATTGTCACGCTCCAGCGCGTCTTCCACTTTTTTCAGGGTTTGGCCAGTGTGCTTGACATAAATCTTGTTCAAACGCTCTTTCAGTTCCAGAATTTCGCGCGCGTGGATGGAGATATCGGTAGCTTGCCCCTGAAACCCGCCAGAGGGCTGATGCACCATGATACGCGAATTTGGCAGCGAGAAGCGCATGCCCTTTTCCCCCGCACATAGCAGAAGCGACCCCATGGAGGCCGCTTGCCCGACGACAAGTGTAGAGACCTTGGGCTTGATGTACTGCATGGTGTCATAGATCGACAGCCCGCTTGTCACCACGCCGCCGGGAGAGTTGATATACATCGAAATCTCTTTCGAGGGGTTTTCGGCTTCCAGATGCAAAAGCTGTGCCACAATCAGGCTGGCCATGCCGTCATGTACTGGGCCGGTCACGAAAATGATCCGCTCTTTCAGCAAGCGCGAGAAAATATCATAGGCCCGTTCGCCGCGGCTGGTTTGCTCTACAACCATGGGCACAAGATTCATGTAGGTTTCAATCGGATCGCGCATATGCCTGCCTTTTGTGACTATGACCGGTTTTCAGGTCTGGTGATATCTCAACTGTGTTGACTGAATCTTAGTGCTGCGCTTGAGGGGCCGCAAGGGGAGGTGGGGAATTTCATCATTCACCCCGCCTCTGCGCCAAGGGCTTTGCCCAGTCGTGGCAGGCGTGCGCGCTTCAAAAGGGCGCGCAACGGTTGGTTGCGCCCCGATGCTGCCTCGGTCGCGGCTTGGGCCGCATGCACAGCCGCTTCAACAGGCTGGCCGCTTTCCAGCCAGCGGGCCATAAGGAAATCATCAGGGCTTTGGGCGCGCACCCCTTCCGCGCCCAAGGCGCGGGCCGGGAAATCGCGCAGGTTTTGGGTAATGATCCACGCGGCCCCTCCGGTGAGTGCGGTTGCCAGAACATGGGCATCGGCTTTGTAAGGCAACCACAAACGGGATTCCAGCGCGCTATCGGCTGCAATCTCTGCCTGCGGCCAAGTGGCGCGCAGCATAGCAATTTCGCGCGTGGCAATCGCCGCGCCCTCTGGCCCCAGCCGCGCCGCCGCGCGTTGCCATTCGCCCAAAATCCGGGTCGACCAGAGCGGCACAAACACGCCGCGCACGGCAAGCCCCAACAAAATTTCACGCAAGACACTTGGATACAGCACACAGGCGTCCAGCACTGCCTTCATGCGTTCAGCCGGAAGAAGACTGCCTTCAGATAGCCGCTTTCGGCCAGTTGCGGCAATTGCGGATGGTCTGGCCCGGCAAAGCCCGTGTGAATCAGCTGCCCCCGCCGCCCGCCGCGCCCGATACCCCGCGCCGAGGCGTTGCGAAACGCTGTCAGATCGGCGGCATGTGAACACGAACACAGGCCCAGATAGCCCCCCGGCGCAACCAATGGCGCGGCAAGACGCGCCACACGCTCATAGGCGCGCAGCCCCGCCGCCAAGGCCTCTTTATTGGGCGCGAAGGCAGGCGGGTCACAGACCACCAGATCAAATTGCGCGCCATCAAGGGCCAGCGCTTCCAATGTGGCGAAGGCATCGCCCTGCCGGGTTGCAAAGGCTTGTGCAGCGCCGCTGGCCTCTGCCCCCTGCTGGGCCAATGCCAAGGCCGGGGCGGAACTGTCCACCGCCAGCGCCGTGGCCGCGCCCCCCGCCAGTGCCGCGAGTGAAAACCCGCCCACATGGCTGAACACATCCAGTACCCGCGCATCTTGTGCCAATGTAGCTGCGAAAGCATGGTTGGGGCGCTGATCAAAGAACAGGCCTGTTTTTTGCCCGCCCAGAAGATCGGCCATATAGGTTGCGCCATTCATTGGCACAGGCACAGCGCCGTCATACGCCCCACAATAGAGCGCGGTTTCCTCTGTCAGCCCTTCAAGCACACGCGCCCGGCCAGAGCCGTTCTTGATAATGGTCTCTACCCCTGTCACCTCTCGCAGGGCGGCGGCCAGCGCATCGAAATGCGCCTCTGCCCATGCGGCATTGGGCTGGATCACAGCGGCTGCGCCAAAGCGGTCGATCACCACACCGGGCAGGCCATCGGCTTCGGCATGGACAAGGCGGTAATAGGGGGTGTCATATATCCGGGCGCGATGGGCCAGCGCATGGCGCAGCTTGGCCGTGATCCAGTCTTGGGTGATCTCCGCATCCGGGTTCTGATCCATCATCCGCCCGATGATTTTGGATGCCGGGTTGACAGTGACCACGCCAAGGGGGCGGCGCTCGGAATCTTCCAGCCGCGCGAAACTGCCCGGCGCAAGCGCCTTGGTGCGCCGATCCGTGACCAGTTCATCGGCATAAACCCACGGGAAGCCATGCCGCAAGGCGCGAGCCTCGGCTTTGGGTTTCAGACGGATGACGGGAAAATCATTCATGGCGCGCAGTTCCTTCATGGCCTGCCTGTGCCATAAGCGAGGGCGGGGGGATTGGAAAGCCCCCGCCCTCGGCTTTGTATCTCTCAGCTTTGTGGCTTGGGGGCAGGATGGGCCGCAAACAGTGCGGCAATCTTGCGCGTGAGCGCGGCAAAGCCCTGTGCGATGACCTGCGCACGCAGGCGGCGGGCCTCGGCCTCAATCTGAAGGGTGTCGATGATCATCGGCTGGGTATCTTTGATGTCAAACATGGCTCTCTTGCCTTTCGTTTTTCTGTTGAAGCAAAGATAGTTGCTGCAGCGCGGCATTGCGAGGTCTGTTTGCGAAGGCCCGGCATGCAAATTTTGCATGGCTTCCCTTTACGGTGGGCCGGGCACATCGATCGCGGAGGGGAATTGAATTGTTAGCGCTAACTGACTATATCTGCCTCAACCGATTCCCCGAACACTCGGCGCGATGGAGAAGCCAATGCCCCTTGATCCCCGACTGGAAGCTGTCACCGAGCGTATTCGCGCCCGCTCTCATCCACGGCGCAGCGCCTATCTGGAACGGATGCAAAAGGCCGCCGATGCAGGTGTCGTGCGCGCGCATTTGTCTTGTGGCAATCAGGCCCATGCCTATGCGGCCATGGGGCAAGACAAGGCCGCATTGGCCGAAGGACGCGCGCCCAATCTGGGTATTATCACGGCCTATAATGCCATGCTCTCGGCCCCTCAACCGTTCGAGCGCTATCCCGACATCATCCGCGCCGCCGCGCGCGCGGCAGGGGGCACGGCGCAAGTGGCAGGTGGTGTGCCTGCCATGTGTGACGGGGTGACACAGGGCCAGCCGGGGATGGAGCTGTCGCTCTTCTCGCGCGATGTCATCGCGCTGTCGGCGGGCGTGGCCATGTCGCATAACTGCTTTGATGCCGCGATCTGGCTGGGGGTGTGTGACAAGATCGTGCCGGGCCTGATTATCGCAGCCGCGACATTCGGGCATGTTCCGGCCGTATTCGTGCCCGCCGGGCCAATGGTGTCGGGCTTGCCCAATGATGAAAAATCCAAAGTGCGCCAGCAATTCGCCAAAGGTGAAATCGGGCGCGAAGAGTTGATGAAAGCAGAGATGGCCAGCTATCACGGGCCGGGAACCTGCACATTCTACGGCACGGCGAATACCAATCAGATGTTGATGGAATTTATGGGCCTGCATCTGCCGGGTACAAGTTTTGTCAATCCCGGCACGCCCTTGCGCGAGGCGCTGACAGTCGCGGCAACCGAGCGCGCGCTGGCGATCACGGCGCAGGGCAATGATTATCGCCCGGCAGGGCAGGTGCTGGATGAGCGCGCCTTTGTGAATGGCATTGTCGGGCTGATGGCCACAGGCGGTTCCACCAATCTGGTGTTGCATTTGCCTGCAATGGCGCGCGCCGCAGGGATTGATCTGACATTGGAGGATTTTGCCGATATTTCCGAATGCGTGCCGCTGATGGCCAAGGTCTATCCCAACGGGCTGGCCGATGTGAACCATTTTCACGCGGCGGGCGGCTTGGGCTATATGATCGGTGAATTGCTGGAGGTTGGGTTGCTTCATGATGATGTGTCAACCATCGCAGGCGATGGGCTGGCACGCTATGCACAGGAACCCAAGCTGCGCGATGGCAAACTGGTCTGGGAGGCAGGGGCAGGCAAGACGTTGAACGACAAGATATTGCGCCCCGCATCCAACCCGTTTCAGGCGACAGGGGGCTTGCGGCAACTGGCGGGCAATCTGGGGCAAGGCGTGCTCAAGGCCTCGGCGGTTGATCCCGAGCGCCATGTGATCGAGGCAAAGGCGCGGATTTTTCACGACCAGCACGCGGTCAAAGCTGCGTTTCAGGCAGGCGAGTTTACCGAAGATACCGTGGTTGTGGTGCGGTTTCAGGGGCCTGCGGCCAATGGCATGCCGGAATTGCACTCTCTCACCCCGATATTGTCAGTGTTGCAGGATCGGGGCTTGCGCGTCGCGCTTGTGACAGACGGGCGCATGTCGGGGGCCAGCGGCAAGGTTCCCGCCGCTATCCATGTCGCGCCAGAGGCGGCCAAGGGCGGGGCGCTGGCAAAGCTGCGCGATGGCGATCTCGTGCGGGTCGATGCAGTGGCGGGGCGGTTGGATGTGCTGGAAGACGGGTTTGAGGGGCGCGCGGCTGTGACTGCCGATCTGAGCGCCAATGAATTCGGCATCGGGCGCGAGTTGTTTGCCGTGTTCCGCGCGACAGTGGGCGACAGCACCGAAGGCGCGGGGGTGGTGGTCTGATAAAACCCTGCGCGCCGCATACCAGACAGCGCAGCCGGAGGGCGCCAGTCCCGACGCGCCCCGCGAAGCTGTACCAGCAGGGCCATAAACTGCCCCTGTTCCGGCGCAATTTGCATCCTGG
>JAIUNA010000127.1 GCA_022565265.1 Roseinatronobacter sp.
TCCTTGAGATCCTTGAGCACAGACTGATAACCGGGATTATACGAGATCACGAGTTGAAAATCTGGATGGGCGCGTACCAACTCGCCTTTCTTTTCAAGCGGTAAAATACGCCTGTCATCGGTCAAGGCATGAATGATCACTGTCGTATCCTGCCGCGCCTCGACAATTTCATCCAGATAACAAATCCCCCCATGACGCACAGCAAGTGTCAGGGGGCCATCTTGCCAATGCGTACCCTCTTTCCCCAGAAGATAGCGCCCCACCAGATCGGATGCCGTCATATCCTCATGGCATGATACGGTAACAAGCGGGCGGTTAAGCCGCCACGCCATATGTTCGACAAACCGCGTCTTGCCGCAGCCTGTCGGGCCTTTGAGCATGACCGGAAGTTTGACAGAAAACGCTGCGGCAAAGAGTGTCAACTCGTCTCCGATTGCGTGCCACTTGGGTTCCTCATGCAGGCGATATGCGTCAAGCAGGGGGCTGGGTGTCATGGTCGCTCCATCAGTGCGGGGGCAGCAGCCAGCGCGTTCAGGCTTTCCCTGAAACGGCATCAATACATCAACTTACTGTTTTTAAAGCGTTCCAAGCCAAAGACGCCTAACATCTTGGGACCTGAATTGCGCTGGCTACCAGTGGCCGCGTGTTTTGCGGCAAGATCGTGGCGTAAGTTTCAGCGATGCACGGTTTCTGTCGCTTCGTTGGGGATACCCTCGATCGGGGATTCAGATGTGCCCACTGTCGGGCGGGTCATTGCCTCGACCATCTCGCGGGTGCCGTTGGGATCTTCGACCCATTTGCGGTAGAAATCAAAGGGCAGTTCTGCCGCGCCCTTGTCACCATCACCGGAATTGATCATGCCGGTATAGCCACGATGCACCAACTTGAAGAGGTGGTTGTTGGACTGCATCGTGCGCCGCGCGTCCCGGATCATGGAGACAGACAGTTGCGCAAACTGTATCCCCATTTCTTCGGTGCCGCATTCGCCCAGCGTGCGGCCATCGAAACCCACGATGCTGGAATGGCCGAAATAGCTATAGACACCATCAAACCCTGTGGCGTTCGCCACGGCAACATAGGCGTTATTGGCCCATGCCATGGCTTTGGCCATGATGATCTGCTGGTCTTTGGCCGGATACATATAGCCCTGACAGCGTATGATCAGCTCTGCCCCTTTCATGGCGCAATCACGCCAGATCTCTGGGTAGTTCCCATCATCACAGATGATCAGACTGATCTTCATGCCTTTGGGGCCTTCGCTGACATAGGTGCAATTGCCCGGATACCACCCCTCTATCGGCACCCAAGGCATGATCTTGCGATACTTCTGCACGATCTCGCCCTTGTTATTCATCAAGATCAGCGTGTTATAGGGTGCTTTGTTGGGATGCTCTTCATGGCGTTCACCTGTCAGAGAGAATACGCCCCAGACATTCGCCTCACGGCAGGCCGCGGCGAAAATCGCGGTTTCCTCGCCCGGTATGGCCGAAGCGGTTTCATACATCTCGGTTTCGTCATACATGATCCCTTGGGTCGAATATTCCGGGAAAATCACAAGATCCATTCCCGGCAGGCCCTTTTTCATACCCTTGAGCATATCTGCAATCTTGTGACAATTTTCGATCACCTCGGCTTTTGTGTGCAAGCGCGGCATCTTGTAGTTCACAACGGCAACGCCAAGCGTATCATTGCTGCTGCCGATATCACCGTGATACATCTTTTCTCTCCTTTTTCGTGGCGTGATCGCCGGGCGGTACAGACCCCCTCCCGACCTTGGGTAAACCACGGGGTACACCCCCGCAGCGATGGCGGGCAGGCACGATCATTTCCGACGTGCTGCCGGTATCTGGCCGGTCAGCGCAAGGCGCGCAGCGGCCCAAATGGTTTTCAGGGCGCGGCTAAGGGCAACCCCGTCCTCGGCCAGAAAACGCAGCAGGGTTATTTTTCGTGCAGCCAAGTGCGACACGCCCGCATAGACACCCGAAAGGCTGTTTGCGGCCTCCAACATTGCGCCGCCTGCACGCAAATCGCCCGCGACAAGCATCATCCCTGCGCAACGATACCCACCTGTGCGGGTCAGCCAGTCAGCGCCGTTCAGTTCAAAGCGATCCAAAAGAAGCGGTTTGCCCGCGACAGTGAGGGATATGTCGCTTTCCAGTGTCTCAAAGCTGCGTCCAAGGCCATCAGGATCGTGGCATAGCTGCGCATCCGCCATCAAAAGCGTAGCACCTTCATCAAGATGAGCATGTACGCGCGTTGTCAGCTTTGATCCGGCCATCAGGATCGCGGGATCAGGCAGATATTCCAGCAACCCGCCTTCAGCGATTGTGGCTGTCACTGTCTGTCTGGCACCAACACGCCCGCGCGCATCATGCACGACAGTCGAGGCCTGCGTGGTCAGATGGACAGCCGCGCCCGGTTCAACCCGCACACAAAGCGCCAGATCATCATCCCCGTATATCCCCCCGGACGAGCTTTGCAGATAGAGCGTGGCCATTCCCTGCGGATCGCAAGGATGATGGAAAGGGCGCGTGATGTGAAACGGATGTGGCGTCAGTTGGCGCATAAGATGTGTTCGCCCGGCGATGCTTGCAAAAGACAACTCGCCCCGCACCGTGCGCGCCAGAGAAGGGGCATTTGCCACAGTCATGCCGCAACCTGCCGGAAAAGCACATTTCGGATGATTGCATCAGCTATTTCGGGCACACCTTCAATGCTTGCGCCCTTGCAGCGGCAGCCGATGACGGGTTTGCCTGCGCGAACATCGCGCGCTTCTGAAAGGATATCCGCCGCATCGACAAAGACATAGGGGGCAATATACAGCTTGTTGACGACCAAAAAGTCGCACAGCATGATGCCCGGCCCGCGTTTGCGCGGAATGTCATCGCCCTGCCCCACATCGATGACAAACATCCACCAATCAACCAGATCCAGCGAAAAGGTCGAGGCAAGATTGTCGCCGCCGCTTTCAATCAGGATCAGATCAAGCGCCGGGAAGCGGGCCTCAAGATCATCAGCCGCAGCGATGTTGAGCGTCGGGTCTTCGCGGATCACAGTATGTGGACAAGCACCCGCCTCCACCGCGACAACGCGCTCAGGGTCAATCAGCCCCCCGGATTGCAGGCGGCGCGCATCTTCTTTGGTAACCAGATCGTTTGTCACCACAGCAATTTCGACGCCGCGGGAAATGAAAATCGGGATCAAGGCCTCTATAAGTGCAGTCTTGCCCGATCCGACCGGGCCGCCAATCCCGACGCGCGCAGGCCCGGCAAGATGGCCGTCAGGCATTGTCAAATTGCGTGTCATCGCAGCATATACCTTTGTGTCAGGGGGAGTTCTGTTGCCGGTTCACATGTGGCAAGCACACCATCGACGAAGACATCGAATGTGGCAGGATCAACGCGGATATCTGGCAGCGCATCGTTGAACAGCATGTCAGCCTTGCTTAATGTGCGACAGCCGATCGCGGGCAGGAGGGGTTTGCGAATATCCAGTTCCGCAGCCAGCCCGCCTTCGATCGCGCGCGGGTTGACAAAACACGCCCCAAGCGTGGGCGCAGCCCGACCGAAAGCTCCCCATTGTGGGCGCATGATCAGCGGTTCGCAGGTCATCAACGATCCGGCGCTATCGCCCATTGCGCCCCAGGCGATAAACCCGCCCTTGACCACAAGTTCGGGCTTGATGCCAAAATAGCCGGGCCGCCACAGCACAATATCCGCCATCTTGCCCGGTTCGATCGAACCGACATGTGCCTCTATCCCAAAGCAACGCGCGGCATTTATGGTGTATTTCGCAATATAGCGTTTGATCCGCAGATTATCGCCACGCGCGGATGTCTCATCGGGCAAGCGGCCGCGCTGTACCCGCATCTTGGAGGCCAATTGCCATGTACGACAGATCACCTCATGAATGCGCCCCATGCCCTGGCTGTCTGATCCCAGCATCGAGATCGCGCCGATATCATGCAGGATATCTTCGGCCGCAATGGTTTGCGCGCGAATCCGGCTTTCAGCGAAAGCCACATCTTCCGGGATAGAGGGATTCAGATGATGGCACACCATCGTCATATCGAGATGTTCATCGAAGGTATTGACGGTGAAAGGGTTGGTGGGATTGGTGGAGGATGGCAGGCAATTTGCTATTCCCGCCACCCGGATGATATCGGGCGCATGCCCGCCCCCTGCCCCTTCGGTGTGATACATATGGATGACACGCCCACCAATTGCCGCAAGCGTGTTTTCAAGAAAACCACTTTCATTCAGCGTATCCGTATGTATCTGAACCTGGAAATCCAGCTCATCGGCAACACTGAGACAGGCGTCAATCGCTGCTGGCATGGCGCCCCAATCCTCATGGATTTTCAGCCCAAGGCACCCTTTGTCGATCTGCTCGCGCATTGCCTCTGGCCGATGTGCATTGCCCCGCCCCAGAAACCCGAAATTCATCGGCCATTGGTCTGCGGCCTGAAGCATCTTGCCGACATTGAACACACCGCCACAATCTATTCCCACGGTGATCGGGCCAAGCGAGCCACCCAGCATTGTGGTAATGCCTGAAGAAATCGCATGTTCGACCAGTTGCGCACTGTCAAAATGTACATGGACATCAATCGCGCCAGCGGTTGCAATCAGGCCTTCGGCATCGCGCACTGTGGTTCCTGCACCCACAATAAGGCGTGGGTCTACACCGTTCATCACATCAGGGTTGCCGGCCTTGCCTATGGCAACGATCCGGCCATCCTTGATGCCGATATCGCCTTTCACAATCCCTGCGACCGCATCAATCACAACCACATTGCAGATCAGCATATCGAGCGAGCCTTGGGCGCTTGTCACGCCAACGGCCATTCCCAACCCATCACGCAGAGTCTTACCCCCGCCATGAAGACATTCATCCCCATAGGATGTGTAATCATGCTCTATTTCTGCCCAAAGTTCGGTATCTGCAAGCCGAACCATATCGCCTTTGGTTGGGCCAAACATGGCGGCATATTCTGCGCGGGTCATTGTTACCATCGTTCAGGCCCCCTTGAACCCTGCGGCGCGGGCACGTTCCAGTGCCGCCGCTTTGCCTTCGCCCCGTGTCAGATTGTTCAGCCCTGTCAGATGGCGTCTGCCCCCGAAACTGCACAGCGTGACTTCTTTTTCCTGCCCCGGCTCAAACCGCACCGCCGTGCCTGCCGGTATATCCAGCCGAAAGCCGAAGGCTGCGGCGCGATCGAAATCCAGCGCTTTGTTCGTCTCGAAAAAATGGTAATGACTGCCAACCTGAACAGGGCGATCACCTGTATTCTTGACAGTCAGCGTTTGTGTCTCGCGGCCTGCATTCAGCTCGACCACCCCCTCGCCTGCGCGGATTTCTCCGGGCTGGCCGACACTGGCGTCCATCGGCAGCGCACCGGGACGAATGGGATCATGCACCGTCACAAGCTTGGTGCCATCCGGAAATACCGCTTCAACCTGGATCATGGGCACCAGATCGGCCACGCCAGGCATCACATCATCTGTGTTCAGCACGGTCGAGCCAAAGCTGATCATGGCGGCTACGGACGATCCATCACGCGCACCTTCAAGGATTTCATCCGCGATAAGCGCGACCGCTTCTGGGGCATTGAGCCGCAAACCGCGCGCCCTGCGTTTGCGCGCAAGTTCCGCCGCAGAGAATATGGTCAATCGTTCAAGTTCGGTTGGTGTCAGCAGCATAGGGTCAGACTTTCATCATGTGGCAAACAGGCTGGCATGAGCCGTGCTGCGCCGCAGGGCCGCGATTTCTGCGAAAGGTGAAAATGCTCCGGCGCGTTTGGGTGCAGGCGCATCAAGGATTTCGGCCATCTGTGTTGCGGCGCTGGACAAAACGCCCTGCGCCTCTATTGCGCCAAGGCGCCCCAATCGCACAGCAGCAGAGATGAACGCGAGTGTCGTACTGTGCAGCGCGCTCAACTCTGTCTGGGCAAGGCTCAGGCCCAGACCTGCGCCCACCAGTCCTTGCACCACAGGTTCATGCCCTGCCATGTCGCGCATTTGGGGCGTATCGATCGCCGCGCGATACTCCGCCGCGCCGGGTGTTGCGATGCGGGCATGCACTGACAGAATAGACCTGCCAATGCGCCGCGCGGCCTCGGCCAGCCTGTCAGCGCTGTTTTGAAGGTGACAGCGCGCGTCAATCTCCTTGAGCCGTGCGATATCGCCAGCGGCCATATGCGCGGCGTGCAGGAATGGCCGATCAAAACTGGCCCAACGCGGCAAAATCTGACCTGTCAGAACATCGTGAATACTGGCCGCATCTGTTATCCTGCCCTCATTCACCAAGGTTTCCAACCCGGATGAAAAAGCGAAAGCGCCAGATGGAAATGCGGAATCCGACACATGCAAGAGGCGAATAAGGGAAAGCGTTGTCTCGGTCATCCTGCCGTCTCTCTGTCCTGCGCAAGCATAACCGCACCCTCTGCGAGAAGCGCGTCAAGGCGCTCCAGATACAGCCGCGCGTCCGTTTCCACCGCGACGAGCACATGCCCCTGATCAAAACGCACGCGCCAATGCAGGTTGCCGCAGAAATATCCCAGCCGCAGCGCGGCCGCAGTATCGCGCGGCGCAAGTCGCAACCAGTGTTCCGCCTCTACCCGGACAACAAGCGCCCTGTCGTCGCTCAGTGCCAGCACCGCGCCATCGAAGAGTTGCTGATCGCGCGGGAGGGCAATTGCGACTTCGTGCCCCGCTTCTGTCCATGTTCTCAGACGTCTGCGCGCAAGATCCGCGCGTGACAGACATAGCACATCGACAGCATGGTGATGTTCAAGATGGTGCAGCGCATCTTGATGTTCAGGGGCATCGGCAGCGCCGATTATGGATGTATAGATTTCCATCAGATCGCCATATGCCGTGACACGATTTCATCCGTCAGGCCCCCGATGTCCCCAGCCGCTACCGCGGTACCATTCTCGATCATGGCGAATGTGCGTGCTGCGCGTCGGGCAAAATCGACATTCTGCTCGACCAGAAGGATTGTCAGGCCCAGTTCGTGGTTGAGACGGATGATGCAATCTTCAATCTGGTGCACGATATTGGGCTGGATACCCTCTGTCGGCTCGTCCATGAGCAAAAGCTTGGGTTTACAGGCCAGCGCGCGGGCAATTGCAAGCTGTTGTTGTTGGCCCCCTGACAGCACACCACCGGGGCGATCAAGGTTTTCGATCAGATAGGGGAAAAGCTCTGCGACGATTTCCGGAATCTTGCGCTGGCCAGACGCGGCAAAGCCACCCATCAGGATATTCTCGCGGATACTGAAATCCGGAATGATCATGCGCCCTTGAGGGACATAGGCAATTCCGGCGCGTGCCCGCGCGAATGTTGGCATATTCCCTATTTCGACACCGGAAAGATCAATTTGGCCCTCAGAGCGATCTGTCAGGCCAATGATGGTGCGCAGCAATGTTGTCTTGCCCACCCCATTGCGCCCAAGGATCGCAACAATCTGGCCAGCCGGGGCGTCAAAGCTCAGATCATGCAAGGCCTGACTGCGCCCATAGAAGCTGTTCACATGTTTGAGGGACAACATCAGTGCAACCCCCCGGAACCAAGATAGGCCTCGCGCACGGCCGGATCGGCCTCGATACTCTTCATTGGCCCTTCGGCGAGCAGCTTGCCCATATGCATCACGGTCACTTTTTCGGCAATCTTGCGCACAAAGGACATGTCATGTTCCACAACCAGAATCGTATGCGACCCTTTGAGGCGCAGGATGATATCGGCAGTCTTGGACGTTTCGCCTTGGGTCATTCCGGCAGTCGGCTCATCTAGCAAGATGACGCGCGATTGCTGCGTGATCAGCATTCCCAGTTCCAGCCATTGCATCTGGCCATGGCTCAGATCGCCTGCGAGAGCATCAAGCACATTTCCCAGCCCTGTCAGATCGATCACATCCTCAATGCGCTTGCGGTCTGCCGCTGCCATGCCAAGCCGCAGGTTGCGAAAGACCCGTGGCTCGTGGCTCACGGCCACTTCAAGGTTCTGAAGGACTGTAAGATCCCGGAATATGGAGGGGATCTGAAATTTGCGTCCCACCCCTGCGCGGGCAATCTCATGTTCGGGCCGATTTGTGATGTCCCGCCCAAAGAGATGCACCTTGCCGCCAGTTGTTGCCGTTTTTCCGCTGATCAAATCCCTCAGCGTGGTCTTGCCCGCACCGTTTGGCCCAAGAATGACGCGCAATTCGCCATCATCAATCACCGTGGTCATTCCGTCCACGGCTTTGAAGCCGCCAAAACTCACTTCCAGACCTTCAATGGTCAGTGCCGCTCTCATCTCTTTCTCTCCTTCTACTCTGCAGCGGCGCGCGGCGTAGTTGCGTCTTTGCGGCCTGCGCGCGGCCACAGGGCAATTGCGCGCGCCAGAAGATCGCGGGCAAGCCCGGCAAGCCCGCGGGGCATGTACAAAACCACCAGAACAAACACGATGCCGATGATCAGCCTCCAAGCTTGCTGGAACATCTCGCTCTCTGAAACAGAGGCCTCTATCGTATTGATAAGAATGGCCCCAAGCGCGGCCCCGATCAGGGAAGAACGCCCGCCCACAGCCGCCCAGACCACCATCGAGATTGAAAACGCGATATCGAAATATGTGGGTGTCGCGAATTCTGACACGATGACGAACAGCATCCCGGCAAACCCCGCAATCCCGGCCGAGACTGTGAAGAAGAAAATCTGATAGGACGCAACATCATAGCCAAGGTAGCGGGAACGATTTGGATCATCACGTGTGGATTGCAGGATCAGGCCTGCGCGCGTTGAAATCAGCCAGCGCGACAAGAGCAACACCGCACAGACCGAGACAGCGATGATGTAATAGGTCTCGACCATGAAAGGGTCGAATTCGATACCTGCAATTGTAAGCCAGCCCAGATCTGTCAGCCCGTTGAACCCGTTGGTCACTGGCTGCGCATCGATGAACAAAAGCCGCGCCAAAAGTACCAGCGCCAAGGTGATGATCGCGACATAGACGCCGGAAATTCGCAGCCTGAAGATGGTGGAACCGAGTATGACCGCAA
>JAIUNA010000128.1 GCA_022565265.1 Roseinatronobacter sp.
CCGCCGCCTCCACAAGCTGCAAGGGTTCGGGCAAAGGCGCGCCCGCATAGGCGCGCAACTGGCGAATGCGGCGAATGCTCTCTGGCCCGCCCGCCACAAAGCCAGACCGCAGGCCCGGCAGGTTAGACCGCTTCGACAGCGAATGAAACGACAGCACCCGTTCAGGATGCGCGCCCATCTCGCGCGCAATCTGCAACACGCCGGGCGGGGGGGTATCGCGGTAAATCTCGCTATAGCATTCATCCGCAAAAATCTGGAAATCATGCCGCTCGGCCAGCGCGATCAAATCGCGCCAATAGGCGGCATCCGCCACCGCCCCTTGCGGGTTGGCGGGCGAACACAGATAGGCAATCGCCACCCGATCCAGCATCTCCGGGGGAAGCTGGCCATATTGCGGCAAATACCCGGTATCGCGGCGTGCAGGCACATATTCCGCCTGCACCCCCAGCGCCAAAGCGCCCACGGCATAAGCCTGATAAAACGGGTTCGGCATCAGCACCACCGGGGCCGCACCCGCCTTGCGTTCCGGGCACAGCGCCACAGCGGCATTATACAGCCCCTCGCGCGTGCCGTTCAGCACCATGATCTGTTCCTGCCCAAGCGCCACATCATAGCGCCGCGCGATCCAGCCCTGAATCGCCGCCAACAGAGCGGGTATTCCCTCATTGCTGGGGTATTTGGCAAAACCCGCGATATTCGCGTTCAGCACCTCGGCCAGAAAAGGGGGCATTTCATGGCGCGGCTCGCCAATGGTCATGGCAACAGGCACACCACCGGCGGGGTGATGATCCAACAACGCGCGCAGGCGCGGAAATGCGTATTCAGGCAGGTTCGAAAACCGCTCTGGAAATGCCATGACTGCCTCAAGCCTCTGGGGGATTTTTCCCCTAATTTTTCCATACGATACCGCGCGCGGGGCGTTACGTCCAGAAAAACGCTCTCACTTGGGCAGATATGCTCTCGAAATTGTGGTATTTTCGCAGGCCCTACCAGATATCGGCGGTTTGGGCCGCAAAGTGCTATCTCTGGGGGAAGCCCCGCAAAGCCTGCCTTGGCAACAGGCCGCAAAGCGCGGCCCTGACAGACCAAAATCCGTCAGGGCCAGCCTTGTCACCCGGCGCAGAACAGGCACAAGCCGCGCTCAGGCGCGCACCAAAGCCTCATAGCTTTCCGCCACTTTGCGCGTCATCTGTCCCACTTGGAAATGATGCTCGCCAATCTGGCCCACAGGCGTCACCTCTGCCGCTGTGCCTGTCAGCCAGCATTCCGAGAAATCGGCCAATTCTTCGGGCAGGATATGGCGCTCATGCACCACAATCCCCATATCGCGCAGCATCGAAATCACAGTCTGGCGCGTGATTCCGTTCAAAATCGCATCGGGAATGGGGGTGTGCACTTCGCCATCCTTCACGAAAAACACATTGGCCCCGGTCGCTTCGGCCACATAACCGCGATAATCGTAAAACAGCGCATCCGAACAGCCCTTGGCCTCGGCGGCATGTTTGGACATGGTGCAGATCATATACAGCCCCGCCGCCTTTGCCGCAGTCGGGATGGTTTCGGGCGAGGGGCGGCGCCATTTGGCGATATCCAGCTTTGCGCCCTGCCATTTGGCATCACCATAATACGCGCCCCATTCCCAAGCGGCCACAGCCAGCCGCACCGGGTTGCGCCGGGCTGCAACGCCCATATCCTCACCCGCGCCGCGCCATGCAATCGCGCGCAAATAGGCATCCGTCAGGCCATTGGCCTTCAGCACCGCTGCCTTGGCCTCTTCAATCTGATCCACAGTATAGGGAATTTCCATATCCAGCAGGCGGCCCGATTCCAGCAACCGCTCGGAATGCTCGCGGCTTTTGAACACCTTGCCGCTATAGCAGCGCTCGCCCTCAAAGACAGAGCTGGCATAATGCAGCGCATGTGTCAGGATATGCACATTCGCATCCCGCCAAGGCACGAGCTTGCCATCCATCCAGATCATTCCGTCCCTGTTATCATATGCGCCGGCCATGCGTGCCTCCTCTATGCCTCAAACCAGTTTTTCCAGATATTGCGCAAATTAGGCCCGCTTCGGACATAATGTTACGTCATTTCGCAGAATCGGTAGCAATTCGCTCTTGGAATGTCAACAAGGCTGACTTAAAATGCCCCGGAAGCAGCATGGCAAGGGGCGGTAATTCATGGCCGAAGGGCATGGCAGCGCAAGTGGTGGCGAAAACCTGCTATTCCTGACGGATGAGCAGTTGCGCAAAGGTATCGAAGCCATGTTTTTCGCCTATCGTGGCTTTACCGCAGATCCAGACCGCATTCTGGAAGATCACGCCTATGGCCGCGCCCATCATCGCGCATTGCATTTCATCAACCGCACCCATGGCACAACTGTCAATAACCTGCTTGCGCTTCTGGGTGTGACCAAGCAATCGCTCAACCGCGTGTTGCGCACCCTGATAGAGGACGGGCTTGTCGAAAGCCGCGTGGGCCGCACCGACAGGCGCGAACGCAACCTGTATCTTACCCCAAAGGGCGAAGCGCTGGAACGCGCCCTGTCAGAGGCACAGCGCGAACGCATGCGCGCGGCCTATCGCGCCGCCGGGCCGCAGGCCGTGGCCGGGTTCCGTCAAGTGCTCGAAGCCATGATGGATGATGACATTCGCCGCCAATATCTTGGCCTGCGGGATCGTCGGCCATGACAGCACACACCCCGCCGCATCTGCTGATCGTCGATGATGACGCGCGCATTCGCGCGCTGTTGCAGAAATACCTTCTGCGCAACGGCTATCTTGTCACTGCGGCCCGCGATGGCGCGCATGCGCGCCGCCTCATGCAGGGGCTGGCCTTTGATCTGATCGTGCTGGATGTGATGATGCCGGGCGAAGATGGCATAAGCCTCACACGCCATATCCGCGCGCAAGGGCATGTGCCGGTGCTGCTGCTGACAGCGCGCGCAGAATCTGATGACAGGATTTCGGGGTTCGAGGCCGGGGCGGATGATTACCTGACCAAACACTTCGAAGCCCGAGAATTGCTGTTGCGCATTGCCGCCATTTTACGGCGCAGCCCGCAACCTGTGGCCCGGCCCGTGCAACCGCAACTGATTATCATGGGGCCATTGCGCTATGATGTCGAACGCGGCGAATTGCGCCGCGATGACAGCGTGCTCCGCCTTACCCAGACAGAGGCCACCTTGATGCGCTTTTTCTGCCAGCACCCCGGCGAGGTGATCACCCGCGAAGCGCTGGTCGATCACCTCAGCCGCGATCGCGCGGGCCATGGCGGCATGGTGGGCCAGGAACGCGCGGTAGATGTGCAAATCACCCGCCTGCGCCGCAAGATAGAATCAGACCCCAAAGACCCGCGCCATCTGCAAACCGTACGCGGGTCTGGCTATATGCTGGTCGTGGATTGACAGCGCGGCGCCAAGGTTGCCGCCGCGCCATGGCTCAGCGCGTCTGGCTACCCGCCGGGAAATGCACATCCAGCACCCGCTTCTCAAGCTCAATATCAAAAGCGCGCGGCTCAAACCCGTCTGGCTGGCCAAAATAGATCACTCTGCGATCGGCCTCATCCACCACCCGCACTGTATCCAAAGAGGTGATATCCTGCACTGTCACACGGGCGCGGAAAATCATATCCGGCTCGGCGGGGATATTGGACGGCACATCCACCCGCAGGCGAATGCGCAATTCATTGTCATTATCCAATGAAATCCGCCCCAATTCGATATTGCCTGTGTCGGGCGGTGGCAGAATGATTGCGCCCTTATCCAAAGCCGGATCAAACCCCTTGATAACAACACCCCCGAACCGCGCAAATTCGCGGTCTGGGTTGCCATTCTCATCCAGCACCGGGCGGTCATAGGTCAGGATCACCTCATCAATCCCCTCGCCCCCGCGAATATCGGCAAAGCCGTTTAACACATGGATTGTATCATTCCCGGCCCCGGCCCGGATGGTCTGGAAAAATCCGCGATCATCTTCATCATCGAACGGGCCGGAGAAAATGACGTCATCCCCATCCCCGCCATAAAGGGCCGTATTTGCCCCCACCAGCGTATCATCCCCCGCACCGCCAAAAACCGTGTTTCCGCCTGTCACGGCACTCAGGATCACATCATTCCCATCACCCCCGAAAATACGCAAACCATCCTGCCCGTTCAGTTGGCGGGTATCATCTGTGGGATCGCCAAAAGTGGCGGCAATGATCGTGTCATCACCCTCGCCCCCGACCACATCAAACACTCTGCTGCCGCACTGGGCGCGCGCATCCTCTCCGGCGGCTTGCAGGTTGCGCGGCACTATCAGATCATCGCCACTGGTTCCAACCAGCGCCACACCAGAGTCCCGGTTTTCAAGCCGTACCTGCTCAGGTTCTGTCTGCGGCTCTTACTCTTCATTGCTGGAACTGCCATCAAACATGCTGGACATGGCCAAAAGCGCGCCCATGCCCAGAAACAGAAAAAACATCCCACCCATCGGAAATCCCTTTTAATAATGCCTTAACCATATGGCCGAACCCGCAAAAAACGCAAGATAGCGCCTTCCGCATAGGGCGGGAAATATCAACCGCGCGTGTTCTGCGCTGCGCTTTCGGAACAGTCTTGGCATATCCGCCGGGATTGTCTTGCAACCCGAAACGACCCCAAACGCAAAAGGCCCCGAAGTTTCCTTCGGGGCCTCTCTATTCTTGCAGCAGCGGCCTTATTCGGCCTGCTCGCCCACGATCTCTTCGCCGGTTTCCTGATTGACCATTTTCATCGCCAACCGCACCTTGCCACGATCATCAAAGCCCAAAAGCTTGACCTTCACTTCCTGCCCTTCCGTCAGCGCATCTGACGGGTGGTTCAGGCGGCGATTCTCGATCTGGGATACATGCACCAGCCCGTCACGCTTGCCGAAGAAATTGACGAAAGCGCCAAAATCAACCAGCTTCACCACGCGGCCTGTATACACTTTGCCAATCTCCGGCTCTGCCACGATCGAATAGATCATGTCATAGGCCTTGCGGATCGCTTCCTGATCATTCGAGGCAATCTTGATCACGCCATCATCGTTGATATCAACCTTCGCGCCCGATACTTCCACGATCTCGCGGATAACCTTGCCACCTGTGCCGATCACTTCGCGGATTTTATCGGTCGGAACCTGCATGGTTTCAATCTTGGGTGCATATTGGCTGAAGGCATTGGCGGTTGTCAGCGCCTTGGACATTTCGCCAAGGATATGCAAACGCCCGTCCTTGGCCTGTGCCAAAGCCTGCTCCATGATCTCGAAGGTGATCCCGGCCACTTTGATATCCATTTGCAAGCTGGTGATACCACCTTCCGTGCCTGCAACTTTGAAATCCATGTCGCCAAGATGGTCTTCATCGCCCAGAATATCTGTCAGCACGGCAAAACGGCCATCATCTTCCAGAATAAGGCCCATCGCCACACCGGCCACCGGGGCTTTCAACGGAACGCCCGCATCCAGCATGGACAATGTGCCACCGCAAACCGTGGCCATCGAGCTGGAACCATTGGATTCCGTGATCTCGGACACCATACGGATCGTGTAGGGGAAATCCGTTGCCGCAGGCAAAACCGCCTGCAACGCGCGCCATGCCAGTTTGCCATGGCCAACTTCACGCCGTCCCGGAGGGCCAAAGCGCCCCACTTCGCCCACCGAATAGGGGGGGAAGTTGTAATGCAACAGGAAGTTGGATTTGCTGGTGCCGGTCAGCGCATCGATAAACTGCTCGTCATCGCCCGTGCCCAGCGTTGTCACGCACAGCGCTTGTGTTTCGCCACGGGTGAACAGGGCAGAACCATGGGTGCGCGGCAAAAGCCCGGTTTCCGAAACGATCTGGCGCACAGTGGTTGTGTTGCGGCCATCCACGCGCGGCTCGCCATTCACCACAGCCCCCCGCAGGATAGAGGCTTCCAGCTTCTTCATGGCCGAACCAAGGTTCTCATCGGCAAGCTGCTCGTCGCTCAGCGCCGCCTTGATCGCATCACGCGCCGCCGCAATGGCAGAAACGCGCGCCTGCTTGTCACGCAGCGCAAAGGCCGCGCGCATCTGCACTTCGCCTGCCGCTTTCACAGCCGCATACAGGCCCGAATAATCGGGCGACTGGAAATCAAACGGCTCTTTCGCCGCATCTTCCGCCAGCGCGATAATCAGATCAATGACAGGCTGATAGCTTTCATGGGCGAATTTCACCGCGCCCAGCATTTCGGCCTCGGTCAGCTCATAGGCTTCCGATTCCACCATCATCACAGCGTCGCGCGTACCCGCAACAACCAGATCAAGGCGCTGCTCAGGCTTGTCGCGCAGCTTTTCAATATCCTGACATTCGGGGTTGAGGATATATTCGCCATCGACATAACCCACACGCGCCGCCGCGATTGGCCCCATGAAGGGCACGCCCGAAATCGTCAGCGCGGCAGAGGCCGCAATCAGCGCCACAACATCGGGTTCATTAACCAGATCATGGCTCAGCACGGTGCAGATAACCAGCACTTCATTCTTGAACCCATCCACGAAAAGCGGGCGGATCGGGCGGTCAATCAGGCGCGATGTCAGCGTTTCCTTGTCGGAGGGGCGCGCTTCACGCTTCAAAAACCCGCCGGGCACTTTGCCAGCGGCATAATATTTCTCTTGGTAATGCACTGTCAGCGGGAAGAAATCCTGCCCCGGCTTGGCGGCTTTTGCGAAAGTCACATTGGCCATGACAGAGGTTTCGCCCAGCGTGGCGATAACCGAACCATCGGCCTGACGGGCAATCTTGCCTGTTTCCAGTGTCAGCGTCTCTTGGCCCCACTGGATTGATTTTGTGGTGATATTGAACATCTCTTGCGTATCCTCAAGGAAAGCGCCAGCCCTCTGGCCTTTCCGTTACATATAGCGGCCCCATTGCCGCCGACCCCTATCCTATGCATCACGCCGGGGTCTGAGCGTCACGTCTCAGATGGCTGGGGCCATACAGGAAAAGCACAGATATGAAAAGCCCGCAAAGCGGGCGGGGAAACAGCGCGAGGCGGGGGCGCGACTGTCTGCAAGCCCCGCATGGCGCAACCGTCGCGCAGATGGTAAACATTACTGGAGCAAAGTTTGTTCGCGCAGCACCATGCGATAGCCCCGCCTGAAGGCGTGCTTATGCCAGCGATCCGCCGCGCGAAGTGCATCTCGCAGATTGCCAAAGCAGGCCACCATATGCCGCCCCTTGCCCCCGGTGCGGCCCCATTCGCGGATAACGGAATATTCCCCGAACAGGTTATATGTCACATCCACCCGGTAAAACCGGGCAGAGCAGGGCCTGTAGGAAAGAAAGGTCAGCATTCTCTGGCTCTTGTGTCGCGCATCGCCCGCCAAGCCTAGCGCAAGACGGGCGCGGGGTGAAGCGGCTGCATTCTGGCTGGCAAGGCGCTAGGGCCGGGGCAAGGCGCGTTGCCCCCGCAAAGCCGCCTTTCCCAACCCCGCCGAAACACGGGCCACCAATCCCAGCCAGAAACCGCTACCCCGAAATCTGCTCGCGCAGCACCGCCCCTGTCATCGATGCAAACAAATACAGCCCCAGAAAAATCAGAAAGGACAGCGCCGAATACTCAAACCGGCGCGGATATGCTGGCTCGTCCGGGGCCACGGGTTCCACCGAAAGCGCCAGATACCGCACTTGCCGCGACACCTCTATGCGCGCGGATTCCATCTGCTGCATCGCCTGCGCGCGCATCATCTCGCGCGTTTGCACTTCGGCCTCGGCCATAATCAACTGGCTTTGCGTGCGCGCAAGCGAAACCCCCTCCGGCCCGTCACGCGTCATAGAGCCGCGCAGCTGCGCGATTTGCGCGCTCAGCGCGGCCTCGCGCCGCTCCAGCGGTAAAAGGCGCGCAGGGTTGGGCCGGATATTGGCGCGCATTTCCTGCAAGCTCAGCCGCGTTTGCGTCAATTCCGTTTCCAGCGCCGCAAGCTGTTGCGACAGAAGCGACAACTCCACCTCGCCCGAAAACACGCGCGATTGTTCCTGAAAATCCACCACCGCCAGCCGCGCCTCAATCAGCTTGGCTTGGGCATCTTCCAGATTTTGCTGGGCATCGCGCATCTGGCTGTCCCGCAGGCGCTGGGTCATCATATCCACATGCTCTTCAGCAAAGCGGATCAGGGCGCGGGCAAAACGCTCGCTATCCTGTGGCGTGGCCGCGATCACTTCCAGCCGCACCACCCCCTCTGTCGGATCATAGCCAATTTTCACATGGCGCTTATACGCCTTGAACGTGGCTTCATCCGTGGCATCCATCGGCAGGCGGCGGATATAATCTATCTTCTCCTGCTGGAAATGCGCGCGAAACCCTTCCTCGGTATCCAGCCGCAACATGGCCGGGCGCGATTGCAAGAAACTCTGCACCGCGGCCGGCTCGCTTTGTCCACCAAGCCCCATACTGGCAGGCGAGGGCAGCATCCCCGCCAGATCACCCATCCCGCCGCCATCTGCCTGCTGGATAATGAACTGGCTTTCCGTCGCATACATGGGCGTTGCGATCATGTAAAAATACCAGCTTGCGAAAAATGTGGGCAAAGTGACAAAGACAAGCAGCCGCGCACCCAGCAGCGCCAGCCGCTTGCGCCGCCGCTTGGCAATCTCGCGCTGCACGCGCTTGATTTCTTTGTCGCGCTCTGCGGCAATGCGGGCCATGCGCTCTTTGGCCTCATCCACCGGGTTTGCAGGCATCCCCCCGGCAGGGGCCAACCCTGTCTCAGGGCGGGGCGCCACTGCGCGGCTGGCACCGCCATCATCGCCTTTCACCAGTTCCAGCATGGTGGCGCGGGCGAAAGGGTCAATCCCGCGTTCGCGCAGCATCAGCACGGCCTCAAAAGCAGAGGTTGCCCGAATACCGTGTTTTTGCGCCACACGCATCGCCATGCGCAACTGGCGCGCTGTCAGCCCTTCGGCGCGAATGGCATCAATCGCGGTGGCGGCCTTCGCACTTCCAGTATGATCGGCCATATGCATCAGG
>JAIUNA010000129.1 GCA_022565265.1 Roseinatronobacter sp.
CAACGAAAATGACCGCGAAGCGAAACAGGGCAAAGGCCACATGAAAGGCTTTTAGCGGGGCAGTAAGCCGTGCATGGGCATGATATTCCGCTTCAAACATGGCCCGTTCCGGGATGCCCGCAGCGCGCCAATCCGTGCCCAGAAGCCCGCCATATTCATCGGGCGCACTGTGCCAGGGGATCACGCAGAACCCAAGATCAGCCAAAGGATGGCCAAGCGTGGACAATTCCCAGTCCAGCACACCAATCACGCGCGGCTCGGTTGGGTGAAACATCATGTTTCCCACCCGGAAATCCCCATGCGCGATGGCAATGGCGCCGTCATCTTCTGGCATGTTCCGGGGCAGCCACTCGACCAGCCGATCCAGATGTGCAATTCGTGGCCCGTCAGAGGCATGATATTGCGCGCTCCAGCGGGAAATCTGGCGCGCAAAGTAATTTCCCGGACGCCCATAATCTGACAGGCCAATGTCGTCGGGGCGCAAGGCATGCAGCCGCGCCAGGGTGCGGGCCATATCAAGATACATTTCATGACGCGCTTGCGGGGCCACACCGGGAAGGCTGGCTGTCTCGAAAACCCGGCCTTCAAGACGTTCCATCACGTAAAATGGTGCGCCCAGAATAGTTGCATCCTCTTCCAGCCAAAGCACCTTCGGAACGGGCACATCACTGCCCTGCAAGGCGTTCATCACCCGAAATTCTCGCTCTATCGCATGCGCGCCGGGCAGGGTTGGGCCTTGTGGTTTCTTGCGCAAGACAAGGCGCTCGCCACCCCATTCCACAAACCATGTCGGATTGGACTGCCCACCGCCGATGCGTTGCAACACCGGCAACCCCGCCCCTGGCAGGCGCGCGCCCAGCCATTGCGCCAGCGCCGCAAGATCCAGCTCGGCTGGTGCCGTCAGTGACGTCATTGCGCGACCCTTTCCGCAGCGATGCGCGCGGCCTCTTGCCGCAACAGGAATTTCTGGATTTTTCCGGTGGCTGTTTGCGGCAGCGGGCCAAAGACAAAATTCCGCGGGCGTTTGAAACCTGCCAGTTTCTGGCGGCAGAACTGATCCAGATCATCCGCTGTCAGGCTGCTGCCCTGCACCAGCTCGACAAAGGCCCAGGGCGTCTCGCCCCATTTGGGATGAGGCGCGGCAACCACCGCCGCCAGCCGTATTTCAGGATGCTGATAAAGTGCCTTTTCAACCTCCAGGCTGGAGACATTCTCACCCCCGGAGATAATGATATCCTTCTTGCGATCCCTGATTTCAATCTGTCCGTCCGGATGCATTACAGCAAGATCACCCGTATGGAACACACCGCCCCGAAACGCCTGTTCTGTTGCTTCGGGGTCACGGAAATACCCTGCCATGACAGTATTTCCGGCCAGCACGATTTCACCGATAGTATCGCCATCGGCCACCACATCCCGCCCGGCCTCATTCACCACGCGGGCGCGGCCCGCGGTCATGTGCCGGCGCCCCTGACGGGCCATCAGCGCGGCGCGGGCGTCTATGTCGCCGTCATCGCCGGGATCATTCATGGTTGCCGGGCCATAGCTTTCGGTCAGCCCATAAAGATGCGCGATATCAAAACCCAGTTTCGACAAACCCGCAAGCAAGGCAGGCGTTGGCGCGGCACCGCCTGTGGTGATGCGCACGCGCACCGGCGTTGGCTTGGTGACATGTTCCAGTAGCATATACAAAACCACCGGGGCGCAGCTCATATGCGTGACGGCATGGCTTTCGATCGCGGCGGTGATCAAACCCGGCTCCACCCTGTCCAGACAGATATGGGTAGCCCCTGCCGCCGTTACCGCCCATGCATGGCTCCACCCGTTGCAATGGAACATGGGCAATGTCCACAGATAGCGGCTTTTCTCTGTGACACCCAACGCCAGAACAGACCCCAGCGCATTGAGATACGCGCCGCGATGGTTATAGACTACGCCCTTGGGCCGCCCTGTCGTGCCGGACGTGTAATTCAGCGAGATGGGCTGCATCTCATCGGCAATTCTCTTGCCCATATCCAGCGCGGGCACATCCCCGGAAAAAAGATCCAGACCATCCCCCGCCCCCGGCGCAGAGCATAGGCCAAAGACAGGAATATCGCAGCCCGCCAGCCGCTCTTGCAATTCGGGCGCAGCAAGCACCAACCGGCTGTCAGCATGGCGCAGGATATAGGCAATTTCAGGGGCATCCAGCCGTGTGTTGAGTGTGTTGATCACAGCCCCAAGCGCAGGAATGGCAAAATGCGCCGCAATCATTTCCGGGCGATTGGGCAGCATGACTGACACCACATCCCCCGGCCCGATACCCTGCCCGCGCAAGAACCCGGCCATCCGCGCGACGATCTGGCCAAATTCCTGATATGACCATGCCTGCGCCCCCCAGATCACACCCCCCCGCGCGCTGTAAAACTCCAGCGTCCGATCCAGAAGATCCAACGGCGTCAGCGGTCGGAAATTGGCGTCTGATGACACCAGTTGTTCTGCATTGAACATGCGATCCTGCCTCCCCCCTTGTGCAATTCTGCCGCTTACTGCTGGGCAATATCCCACTGCCAGAAATCACGCTTCTCTTCCGCCAGATGACGGTTGAGCACCATTTGATGCACCTCGTCAGCGCCATCCACCAAACGCGCCTGCCGTGCGTAGCGGTAAATCCATTCCAGCACGGTATCTTTGGAATACCCCCGCGCGCCATTGATCTGGATTGCAACATCCGCCGCCTTGTGCAGCAGGTTGGCCACATGGATTTTCGCCATCGACACCTGTTTGCGCGCATAGCGCCCCTGATCCAGTTCCCACGCGGCCTTCATGACCAAAAGTCGGCCAATCTCGATTCCCATCGCAAGATCACCCAGTTTGATCTGGATACTCTCGCGCTCGGACAGGCGAATACCAAAGCCATGGCGATTTTCGGCATATTCGCGCGCTATTTCCGTGCAGCGCTTTGCAAGGCCAAGCCAGCGCATGCAATGTGTCAGCCGGGCAGGGCCAAGGCGCATCTGCGTTACCTTCAGGCCCATGCCCTCGCCAAGGATGACGCGATCGGCAGGCAATTCCATATCCTCATAGAGAAGTTCGCAATGGCCACCATGCTCTTCTGGCCCCATGATCGGAATGCGCCGGTCAATACGCAGCCCGGCATCCTCTCGATGGTGCAAGAAGGCCGTCAAGCCGCGGCGCGGATCGTCAGAGGTGCGCGCAACAAGGATGAAATGCGCCGCATCTGCTGCCCCGGTAATGAACCACTTGCGCCCCCGGATCACATATTTGTCGCCCACCTTGCGCGCTGTGGTCAGCATCATTCCCGGATCAGAGCCACCGCCGGGGTGCGGCTCTGTCATCGCGAAGGAGGAACGCACCTGTCCGGCCACGATGGGCGCAAGCCAACGCTCTTTCTGCTCAGGGGTTGCGGCCTGCTCCAGCACCATCATATTGCCGTCATCAGGCGCAGCCGAATTGAACACAACCGGGCCGAAGATCGAGCGGTTCATCTCTTCATAACAGACCGCCATTCCCACCTTGCCAAGCCCCTGCCCGCCGGTTTCCGGGCGCAACTGCAAGCACCACAGCCCCTCTGCACGCGCCCGCTCGCGCAGGGCATCCATCCACGCAATCGCGATGTTTTCATGGCTGTCCCACGCTTCGGGCCGCGCTTCCAGTGGGAGGATCTCATCATCCACAAACCGCGCAATTCTTGTACGAAACCCGTCAATCGCGGGGGAGATACAGAAATCCATACCAATCCTTTCAGAGAGATGAAACAAGATGGCCGCCATCGACCACAATCTCGGTTCCTGTCATAAATCGTCCAAAATCAGAGGCGAGCAGCAACAGCGCGCCATCAAGATCTTCAGGCTGGCCCAAGCGCCGCTGGGGAACACGCCGGATCAAGGCCTTTCCAGCATCACTTGAAAAGAAATCACGGTTCAGATCAGTCTCGATATATCCCGGACACAGCGCGTTCACGCGTATCCCGTAACGCGCCCATTCCAGCGCCAGCGCGCGCGTCAGGTGCACAAGCCCGGCCTTGGACGCCGCATAAGCTGCCACCTGCCCCGATACCCGCAACCCAAGAATAGAGGCGATGTTTATGATACTTCCGCCGCGACCATGCGCCGCCATCGCTGCGGCAGCCTGCCGCGCAACCAGAAACGCACCCTTGAGGTTGGTATCAATCACCTTGTCGAATGCATCCGCGTCATGATCGAAAGCCGATGCAGACACTGCGATACCGGCATTGTTGATCACGATATCAAAAGCCCGATTGGCCAATTCCCGCGCTACAGCCTCTGCATCTGTCACATCAAGGCTGATGGCTACCGCCGTGCCGCCGGATCTTTGGATATCCTCGCAATGCTGCGCAACCTTGTCTGCACGCCGCGCCGCAAGCGTGACATGCGCTCCCTGCCCGGCCAGAAGCTTTGCAAAATGCGCCCCAAGCCCCGCAGAAGCACCCGTCACAAGTGCAGATCGCCCCTGCAATCCGGGCCAGAATCCTCCAACAGTATCCGTCACGATGCTCAGGGCCTCCCCTCCCAGAAATCGATCGATCGTTCGATAGAATATAGGTATACACGTGGTCGCACTTGTGGCAAGAGATTTTTAGGTGCAAATTTGAGGGCATCATGCAGATTACACCCCAGATTGCTGATATGGTTGAAGAAACACCTGTGTTTGAACTGACGACAGAGGGCCTGTGCCGCTCTATTCTTGCGCGCCATCAAGATACGATCTGCGTGCGCAAAACCGCAATTGCTGTGCCGCGCCTGAAACGGATATTGGAATCTGCGTTGGATTTGTCCAATCGGGGCGGATTTCAGGCCATGTCGTTGCGGGATTTGTCACGCGCATCTGGCATGTCAACCGGCGGGCTATATGCCTATTTCGACAGCAAGACGACACTGCGCAAGATGAGCCTGCAAGAAGTTACCGATCTTGTGCAACGGGTTTTGGGCAAACCGCCCGCTGCGATTGCGGCAGATCCCGTGGCGCATCTGCGATGGTTGATTGATACCCATTTGCACCTGACAGAGGCGCTCTTGCCTTGGTTTACATTCGCCTTCATGGAGGCAAAAAACTTCCCGCCCGCAGAGCGGCGCATTGCCGTGGATAGCGAGGCCCTGACAGAGCGCTTGTTTGCCGAAGTCATCGAACGCGGCGTTATGTCGGGTGTTTTCAGGACAGATACCTCGCCTATGCTGCCAGCGCTGATCAAACCACTTTTGCAAGAATGGTATGTGAAGCGTCCCAAATACCGCCGCCGTGGAATATCGCTGGTAAGCTACAGCGCAACAGTTCAGGATTTTGTGCTGAACGCGTGTTTGAAAGATACTGTATCGGGCAGGGAGTAACCCAGCAGCATCTGGCAGGGCGATAGGTTCGGGCCTTCATATTTTGCCCGATCACGGCGGGCAGCCCCTGCGCTTGAGTTGCCAATTTCAGAACGCTACGGCGATGTCCTTCGCAGGGGCGGCGCGCTATGCGGAAAGCGCCCCTGACCCAGCAGAATACCTGAATTTACCTTCAATGCTGGCTGTTGCGCAACGAGTTGTCAGTGGCAAGACCAGTTTTTATCACATTCTCAATAATATCGCGCAAACGGCCAAGCGATGCATCACCACAATGGGGCAGTTTTTTACAGGCCGTCATGAAATCTGCCAAAGCAAAAGGGCTGTATATCAATTCCCCCAATGTCACCTTGTTCAGGAAAGGGTCTTCGCGGAATCTCTTGCGCAAGCGCGTTTCTGGGCCGAGATATCTAAGCAACTGACCGATTGTCCAGCTTTCAAAAGGATTGCTCATTTTCTCCTGACCGATTGCATCGGTCTGCGCTCCGGGATCTGTCAATAACAATGCCTGACTTCCTTCTTACATGCCTGCTTAAAGGCACCCCACCATCGCCTAAATATTAGGCATGTTGGAAGCTAAAGTACTATGTAGGTTTACGTAGGGCAATTGCATCTTATGCCCAAAGATGGAAATAAAGTTGCCAAGCTGGACATTGATTGGCTGCTTCATGGACAGAAACCTTGTTCGGCTTATGCTGGTGCATTCCTTGGCACCCGACAGATTCGCACCGAAAACCGTTAATCAAGGCTGGAAACATCAGATGCGCCCCTCGTTCTGGCCAAAAATCGGGTACATAATCCGAACGCTGGTCGTATGTCTTGTCTTACTTGTGCCCGCCACATCGGGGCAGGCAAAATCAGAGCTTATTGCCAGTGTCGGCTTGATGGCCGACAAAACCGCTCTGCTTGACGTAGAGAGTGCCGCGCGCGGGCAATACGAGCCATCAGGCCAGACTATGACGCGCGGGTATTCCTCTGCGGCCCAATGGGCGCGCCTGCATATTCTTCCCGCGCCGGATGGTGGCCCGGTGGTACTGTTTGTCAGACCACCACTTCTGGATGATGTCACTGTCTATGCACCAGTCACATCAGCGCCGGGCAATCCCGGTTCGGCGGCAGATACCGTGCAATATCAGCTGATCCAGCCTGATTGGCCGTCATCCCTGCGCGGCTACTCCCTTTCCCCACCAGACGGGGGGGCAGTTTACCTTGTGCGCATTGTCTCCTCCGGCTCTCTCTCAATCAATGTCACAGCGCAAACAACAAGCGCGGCCAATCGGATAAGCGTGCTCACCGATCTTGTGCATATCGGTTATTTTGCCATCATGCTGACCCTGTTCCTATGGGCACTGCGCATGTTGATGACAACGCGCGAACCGTTATTCGGATGGTTTGCCGCAATGCAATCCGTATGGCTGCTGCACAACTTTCTCTATTTTGGATATTTGAGTGTGCTTTTGCCAAAGATCGAACACGACAATCTGGCCCTTGCGTTTCGGGCAGCGGTATTCATCGCGGCGATGCTGTCAATCGCCTTCCATCGGGCTGTCATGATCCGGTTTCAGCCCAGCGCATTTGCCCTGCATCTGTTTGATGTCCAGCTTGGTGTTATGTTTTTCGCCTTCATCCTTTTCTGGACAGTCGACCGCAACCTTGCGCTACATATCAACGCATATTGCATTGTTGCCGCGCCTTTCATCTTCATGCTCAATGTGGCCACAGCGCGAAAGCAAGCCTCGCCCGGATTAATAACACTGCGTATAACCTATACCCTGCTTTCGGTCTTTCTGCTTTTATGGGTGTCCTCGCTTCTGGGATACGGGCAAAAATCATTTGCTTCTCTCTATGGCTTTATGATTCATGGACTGACGACAGGGCTTTTGATGTCCATCATCTTGCACATTCACGGGCGCAACCTGATTGCTGCGGCGCGTGACGCCGAAGCAGAGATTGCCGCGATGGAGCAGCAGCGCACCATTGAGCAAGAAAGAACCCGCACCCTTGCCCAGTTTATTGACATGCTGACACATGAGGCAAGAAACGCGCTATCCGTAATCAATATGTCCATCGCAACCCCCACGATCAGCAAGCGGCAACGCAAGCGGCTGGACGATGCGATCCTTGGCCTGACGGGCGTAATTGACAGATGCAATCAGACAATCCGCATTGATACCAAAGAACAGACAATCGAGCGGGAAGATTGCGATCTGGTCGCGCTCTTGCGCACGCTCTGCTCCAAGGCGGCAGAACCATCGCGCATATCTTTTCACGGGCAGGGCACGTGCATTGTCAAAAGCGATCCGGTTCTTCTTGGGGTGGTCTTCGGCAATATTATTGATAACGCGTTCAAATATTCGCCCCCCTCCTCCGAGATCACCATAAAGCTGGAAAAGACGGATAAGAACAGCGTCTTGGTTATGTTTGAAAACCTGCAAGGAACGGCTGGCATGCCAGAGCCGGGCCATGTATTCGAGAAATATTACCGAAGTCAGCGCGCCAAGGGGCAGATCGGGTCTGGCCTTGGCCTGTATATTGTGCGCGGGCTGGTGCATATGCTGGGCGGCAAAGTTACTTATGAACCCATCGCCGAATATGTCAGATTCAGGGTATGTTTGCCATGCTGAAGATAATCATCGTTGAAGACCACAAGGATTTGCGCGAGTCGCTGCTCGATGTCATGGCCTCGGAAGGCCATCATGTGGCAGCCTTCGAGAGCGCTGAAGCGTTGTGGAGCGGGTGCAGTTTTGCAACAGTGGATATTGTTGTTCTTGATCTGAACCTGCCGGGCGAAGATGGGATCGGGGTATCTCGTCGTATCCGGGCAGAGCACCCCGATGTGGGGATCGTGATGCTGACAGCGCGCGGCGAGCCGGAAGAGCGGCGAACGGGCTATGAGAATGGTGCCGATATCTATCTGACAAAGCCCAGTTCGGTTGCAGAGCTTACCTCGTCTATATGGGCACTCGCACGGCGTCTGAACAAAGACAGGCCAGAACCGGGGGGGCTGGTTCTGGACACTATGGCCATGACGCTCTCTGGCCCGGAAGAAAGTGTTGCGCTTTCAGCTTCGGAGGTGGAGTTGCTGGCAGCATTCGCCCGCGCGCCCCTTAAACGGCTCAAGACAGTGCACATCGCTGATATGATCGGGCGCGATGGCGAGATCAGCAAGGCCGCGATAGAGGTACGCATCGTTCGGCTGCGCAAGAAGATAATCGCCGCAGGCACTGCCGGACAGCCTATCAATGTTGTTCGCAACCACGGCTATCAATTATCGGCCCGCATTGACGTTATCTGACAATCACAACCGATAGCGGCTTTGTCACAGCCAGATCAGACGCCGCGCCAGCATGAAACCGCAGTCAGGAACTGCCTGCATTTTTTGGGGCAAGGCTGCAAATCAGCGCCTGACCAAAGGCAAGGCTGCCGTCATTGGCCGGAAGGCGTGTCTGGGTCAAGACGCGATATCCCTGCAACGCTTGCAGGGTGTAATCCAGTAATACGGCATTCTGAAAGCAACCACCTGTGAGCACCACCGCCTTTGCCCGGCCATCCTCCAGCAGTTGGCGCGCCGGGTGGGCAAAGCATTCTGCCATAGTTGCATGAAACCGCGCCGCG
>JAIUNA010000130.1 GCA_022565265.1 Roseinatronobacter sp.
AACGGTGGTCGCTCACCGAGACAAAGCTAACCCCTTTAGACGTTCGTCGATCCTGTTTCGGCCCCATGATCCCCAAATGAAGGATATTTGGTGGAGCCGCCGGGTACCGCCCCCGGGTCCGATCCGCGTATTACGAGCGCGTTTATGTCCATAGTTCCCGAAGGAACATGACTTACATAAGAGCGCGGGCGGGCGGTTGCAAGAGTGGATGCCGCGGGGGTTCTATTTCGGCTTCCCGTGCTGCTCATACCCATAAAAAAAACCCCGGCCTAGCCGGGGTTTTTCGGTATCGATCCAACTGGAATTTCAGACGAAGAATTGTGCGCCGTTTGCGCTGATCGTGGAGCCGTTGATGAACCCCGCATCATCGGCCACAAGGAAGGCCACGCAGCGCGCGATTTCTTCCGGCTCTCCCAGACGCCCGGCAGGAATGCCCGCGATGATCGACTCGCGCACTTTTTCAGGCACGGCCATCACCATTTCCGTGGCAATATAGCCGGGGCAAATGGCATTGGCGGTAATGCCAAAGCGCGCGCCCTCTTGCGCCAGCGATTTCACAATCCCCAGATCGCCCGCCTTGGTGGCAGCGTAATTCACTTGCCCGAACTGGCCTTTTTGCCCGTTGATGGACGAAATCACCACAACGCGGCCAAATTTACGCTCGCGCATGCCCGGCCAGATGGGGTGAACCGTGTTGAAAACACCGGTCAGGTTGGTGTCGATCACCTCTTTCCACTGTTCTGGCGTCATCTTGTGAAAGGGGGCATCGCGGGTAATGCCCGCATTGGCGACCACAATCTCAATCGGGCCAAGATCGGCCTCTACCTGCGCCAGACCAGCCTTGGAGGCCTCGTAATCCGCAGCATTCCATTTGTAGGTCTTGATCCCGGTCTCTTCGGTAAAGGCTGCCGCTGCTGCATCATTGCCTGCATAAGTTGCCGCAACTGTATAGCCTTTTGCCTGCAGTTCTTTGGAAATAGCCGCGCCAATGCCGCGCGACCCCCCTGTGACGAGTGCCACTCTTGCCATCTTGCCCCTCCTTTGGATGTCTTGGCTTTGGAATATCTGTTAACCTAGCAGGTATGGTTGCGCAAGAATATTGCGCAACCATTTTGCGCCTGCTTAGCGTTCCAGACACATGGCAACACCCATGCCACCGCCAATGCACAATGTGGCAAGGCCCTTCTTGGCATCGCGGCGCTGCATTTCAAACAACAGCGTATTGAGCACGCGACAACCAGACGCGCCAATCGGGTGGCCAATGGCGATAGCGCCGCCATTCACATTCACCTTGTTCACATCCCAGCCCATATCCTTGTTCACAGCGCAGGCTTGGGCGGCAAAGGCTTCGTTTGCCTCAATCAGATCCAGATCATCGGCATTCCAGCCCGCCTTGGCCAATGCCTTGCGGCTGGCATAGATTGGCCCCACGCCCATCACAGACGGGTCAAGCCCGGCAGTGGCATAGCTGGCAATGCGCGCCAGCACTTTCAAACCGCGCTTTTCGGCTTCTTCCGCGCTCATCAGCATGACGGCGGCGGCACCATCATTCAGGCCAGAGGCATTTGCGGCTGTAACTGTGCCATCCTTGGTGAAGGCGGGGCGCAGTTTGGCCATGGCTTCGATCGTGGCGCCGTGGCGAATATATTCGTCCTGATCCACCACGATATCACCCTTGCGGGTTTTCACGGTGAAGGGCGCAATTTCATCTGCGAATTTGCCAGCTTTTTGCGCGGCTTCGGCTTTGTTCTGGCTGGCCACAGCAAAAATATCCTGCTCTTCGCGGGTGATTTGCCATTTCTCGGCCACGTTTTCGGCGGTCTGGCCCATGTGGTAGCCATTGAAGGCATCCCACAGCCCGTCTTTGATCATGGTATCGACCAGCTTCATATCGCCCATTTTCTGGCCGGTGCGCATTTGTGCGGCATGCTGGCTTAGCGACATGTTTTCTTGCCCGCCCGCGATCACGATAGAGGCATCGCCCAGCATGATATGCTGTGCGCCCAAAGCCACAGCCCGCAGGCCAGAGCCGCAACCCTGATTGATCGACCATGCGGCAGATTCAACCGGCAGGCCCGCATTCACATGCGCTTGGCGCGCGGGGTTCTGGCCCTGACCGGCTGTCAGCACCTGCCCCAGAATTGTCTCGGACACCTCGGCCTTGTCTACCCCAGCGCGGGCGACAACGGCTTCCAGCACGGCCGCGCCCAGATCATGCGCGGGGGTATTGGCAAAAGCACCGCCGAAAGAGCCGACAGCCGTACGTGCGGCGGAAACGATAACGACATTGGTCATGAGTTCTCCTCTCTCCATATTCGAGGCCTCTGGCCCGCGCGCGCGGCTGGCCAAGAGCGTGGCAATTGCCTAAGGTTCTACCATGAAGCGGCAACAGTGCAATGCGCCAACGCCCAATGCTGGCGCAAACGCTTTGCACCGCAGGCTGGCTTGCGGGGGTTTTCGCGCAAAGGCGCGCGAAATGTTCACGCATTGCTTATAATTTGTTTCCGGGGCGCTGTGTGGCGATTATGGACATCCGACGCGATCAGGCTTAAAAACTCTGCAGAGGATCGCATGAACCGACATTTGGCAAAATATCATCTGGGGCAGATTGTACGCCACCGCAAACACCCGTTTCGCGGGGTGATTTTTGATGTCGATCCGGAATTTTCCAATACGGAAGAATGGTATCACGCCATCCCGGAAGAGGCACGGCCCCGCCGGGATCAGCCATTTTACCACCTTCTGGCCGAAAATGACGAGAGTTTTTATGTCGCCTATGTTTCAGAGCAGAACCTTGTTCTGGACGAATCGGGCGAGCCGGTAGAGCATCCCGATTTGGGCGAAATCTTTGGCGAGTTTCGCAACGGCCATTACCCGTTGCAAATGGAACTGAACTGACAGCGAGCTGCGCCGCATTGCGAAGGCGAATACCCCCATTCGGGTTTGGGGTGCATGTTGCGAAATGCCCATGCACGAAAACGCGGGCCGCGCGGGGGATAGGCTGCGATTATGCAGTTGGGATCGAGAAATAGAGCCTGTTCAACCCATCGGCGCGGCCATAATCGATCTGCGCGGCAAGGCTGCGAATGATGAACCAGCCATAGCCCCCTTCCTGCAATCTGTCCGGTTCGGGGGCGTTTAGCCCCTGTTCAGAAGGATCAAACATGCATCCTGTATCTGTTACACAACAGTGAATCGCATCCTGCCCGACTGTGATTGTAAAGCTGATCGTGCCGATTTGCTGATGATAGCCGTGTCGGGAAATATTGCTCAGCGCCTCTGACAGGGCAAGAAGCAGATCGTCGCAATGCTCTCTGGGCATGGCGCGGCTGCGCAGGAAATCGGTTGCGCGGTTCATGGCCTGATGCACCTCGGCCAAGGTGCCGTCACAGATGACATGCAGCTCTTTTTCCGCTGCGAGAAGTGCAACCATTATCCTGACTCCATCGGGGCAAAGATCAGGCGGCAAGAAGACGGGGCGAATCGCATGCTGGGCCTATCGGGTTGGAGCAAGAGGTGACTGGGCCGCAACGGAGAGCATTACCCCGCTGCGCTGATTATTTCTGCCTTCGGGGCATATGGGCGGATCTTGAAGACTGTATCCATGCGGGTCAGACGGAAAAGCTTGCGCACGGCATCCGACAGCGCCGCCACTTCCAGCGGGCGTGTCGGGCCAAGAAGTTTCATCACCCCAACAATCGCGCCAAGGCCGCTGCTATCCAGAAATTCGACTTGCGAAAGATCGAGAATCACGGGCATCCCCTCTGGGACATGGACATCGCGCACGATATCCTTGAACGCTATGGCAACAGCCGCATCCAGACGCGCCTCTTGCACAGTGATGACAAGCCCGTCTGCGGCTTGTCCGATGACTACCCTCATATCCAGCCCTTTCCCCAAGCTTCGATCTGGAGAGCGTAAGATTAAAATGTTACCAAGAGGTTGTCTTGCGATTGGAAATGCGGGAAATGGCGCAACTTTGCGGCGCATCTCCCAACCAAGCGCGGCCTTGCCCCCCATCGAGGGGGGCGCGGCCGCATCGCAAGGGCGCTGCGCTGCTTGCTCTGGGCAATTTGAAAGGTGGTCTCTCTTATGCTTGATTATCCCGGCCTTGCCGCGCGCATTCGCGCCCTGACAGAGGGCGAAACAGATATTGTGGCGCTGATGGCAACAGTGGTTTGCGAAGTGCATCATGCCGATCCGCGCTTTGACTGGACAGGGTTTTACCGCGTCACAGCCCCGGAAACCCTGAAGATTGGCCCGTATCAGGGCGGGCATGGCTGCCTTGTGATCCCTTTTTCGCGCGGTGTTTGCGGGGCTTGCGCGCGCACGGGTGCGGTGCAGCTTGTGCCGGATGTAGAGGCATTTGCCGATCACATCGCCTGTTCCAGCACAACCCGTTCGGAGTTGGTGCTGCCTGTCCATGACGGGCAGGGCCGCTTGATCGGGGTGTTTGACATCGACAGCGACCAGCCAGACGCATTCACCGCGCGCGATGCCACGGAAATGGCCGCGATTCTGGCGCAAACCTTTGGCAGAGACCTGACATAGATGGAGGGTATCGACTGGGATGATGCGTTCGCCAATGCCCCTTACATCGAAGGGGCCGAAGCCTATCCGGCCGCTTGGGCCGCGGCGGCGGCGCAGTTTCGCGCCCAAGCCCGTGCGCGGCTGGATCTGCACTATCAGCATCATGCCCGCGCGCGCTATGATCTGTTCCTGCCCGCCGGCACCCCGCGCGGGCTGGTGGTGTTTGTGCATGGTGGCTATTGGCTGAGATTCGGGAAATCCGACTGGTCGCATCTGGCCGCTGGCCCTGTGGCGCAAGGCTGGGCGGTGGCACTGCCCAGCTATACGCTGGCGCCAGAGGCCCGGATTTCCGAGATCACAGCCCAGATCGCCAGTGCCATCACCGCAGCCAGCGCAGACGTGGCCGGGCCAATCCATCTGGCGGGCCATTCGGCGGGCGGCCATCTGGTAACGCGCATGATCTGCGCGCCCAGCCCCTTGCCGCCCGAAGTGCTGGCGCGGTTGGGACATGTGCTGTCCATCTCTGGCCTGCATGATCTGCGCCCGCTGCTGGCCACGCAACTGGGTGCAACCCTGCGCCTGTCACCTGACGAGGCCGCACGCGAAAGCGCGGCCCTGCATGCGCCAGAGCCGGGGATTGCTGTCACCGCATGGGTGGGTGCGCATGAGCGGCCCGAATTTCTGCGCCAATCGGCGCTGTTGCGCGAGGCATGGGCACGCAAAGGTGCACAGGCGCGGCTGGTGGTGGAGCCGGGCTGGCATCACTTCAATGTGATAGCGGGGCTGGCAGAGGGTGACAGCATGATGACAAGGGCGCTGTTGCAGCAAGGCGCGTAGGGCGCGGCCAGCGCCGGGGCAACTTCTCAGGTGCAACAGGCCCTTGGGCAGGCCGTTGATGCGCAAACTGTCCCCGTTATACCTGTCATGTGCTTTTCTGGCCTGCGCTATCTGATACACGCGCCCTGGCCACGGTTTGCCGCAAGGAGGGGAGGATTGGCCCTGCCGCAAGCGGTGATTTGGCTTGCCGGGGCAGGGTGGGCCAGCCATTTCGCGGGGGCGAAAGCCCCTGATTGCGCGCTTGGTGCCATGCTCTGGCCGCTTGCGCTGCGCTGCCGTTTCTGCGCCGGAAGTTGCAAATTAGCCCTTGGCTTTGCACGCCACAGCGGCTAAGACACGCTGCGTTGTGGTGTCAGGCTATCGTCTGGGGCCTTCAACGATTCGTCCGAGACGGTGGGTGATGGTTTCCATCATAAATCCTGCCTGAGACGGGAATGGAACATTTCTGCTTCCGGGGGTTTCCTCGGGCGATTTGGGAAGACCCGTTCGGACTTCATGCCAGATGCAAATCTGGTGTAACGAGCCGGAGGGGAAACCCTCTAATAATTGGAGAGACCTTGTGGATAGAGCCCAAAAAGAGAAAGTGGTCGAGGAACTCGGCCAAATCTTCGAAAGCTCTGGCGTGGTTGTGGTAGCACAATACACGGGCCTCACGGTTGCTGAGATGCAGGTTCTGCGCGCACGCATGCGTGATGCGGGCGGGGCTGTACGCGTCGCCAAGAACAAGCTCGCCAAAATCGCCCTGGAAGGAAAGCCCTGCGAAAGCATGTCGCCCCTTCTGACCGGTATGACCGTTCTCGCCTATTCCGAAGATCCTGTCGCCGCGGCGAAAGTGGTCGAGGATTACGCCAAGGAAAACCAGAAACTGGTTGTTCTTGGCGGTGCAATGGGTGGAACGGCTCTTGACGCCGCCGGTGTCAAAGCTGTGGCATCCATGCCCTCGCGCGAAGAGCTTATCGCTCAGATCGTGTCGTGCATCGGTGCTCCGGCTGCGAATATCGCCGGTGCGATTGGCGCCCCTGCTTCGAATATTGCCAGCATTCTTACCACGCTCGAAGAGCGGGAAGCGGCATAAGCAACCTTTGGCCCGTGTGGCGTATCCGCGCCCGCGTTGGACACTCAAACCTGAACAGAATGGAACGATACAATGGCTGATCTTAAAGCACTTGCAGAGCAAATCGTGAACCTCACGCTGCTCGAAGCTCAGGAACTGAAAACAATCCTGAAGGACGAATACGGCATCGAGCCTGCTGCTGGCGGCGCTGTGATGATGGCTGGCCCGGCTGCTGGCCCGGCTGCTGCCGAAGAAGAAAAGACCGAATTCGACGTGATCCTGGTTGACGCTGGCGCGAATAAAATCGCAGTCATCAAGGAAGTGCGCGCGATCACTGGACTGGGCCTGAAAGAAGCCAAGGATCTGGTGGAAGCTGGTGGCAAGGCCGTCAAAGAGCAGGCTTCCAAGGATGAAGCTGAAGAGCTGAAGAAGAAGCTTGAAGAAGCTGGCGCGAAAGTCGAGCTCAAGTAATCGGGCGGGGATGCGCGGCATCTCGACCCTGTAAATGCAAACTGGGGCTGGTCGATCCAGCCCCAGTTTATCGCTGTTTCTGGACAAGGCTTTTTGGCCTGCATGGCAAGAGCCTTGTCCAGGGAAAGTGATCGGCTCGGGAGTGCGCCTGTGGGAGGGCGCGCAGGAATAGAGCCCCACACCCGTTTCGCAAGCGGCCGGCGGCTGAGGCCCGACAGCCCGCCCGCCCGCGAAGACCAGGAAAGGTGATGACGCGCATGGCTCCGTCCTATGTTGGCCAGAAACGTATCCGCAAGATGTTTGGCAAAATCCGCGAAGTGCTGGAGATGCCGAATCTTATTGAGATTCAAAGATCATCCTATGATCTGTTCCTTCGCTCTGGTGAGGGCGAAAAGCCGCTGGATGGCGAAGGGATCATGGGTGTTTTCCAGTCGGTATTCCCCATCAAGGATTTCAACGAGACAGCAACGCTTGAATTCGTGAAATACGAGCTGGAAAAGCCGAAATACGATATTGACGTATGCATGCAGCGCGACATGACCTATGCCGCACCCCTGAAGGTGACGCTGCGTTTGATCGTGTTTGATATCGATGAGGATACCGGCGCGAAATCCGTCAAGGATATCAAAGAACAAGATGTGTTCATGGGCGATATGCCCCTGATGACACCGAACGGGACATTCGTTGTGAATGGAACCGAGCGTGTGGTTGTGAGTCAGATGCACCGCTCTCCCGGCGTGTTCTTTGACCACGATCAGGGCAAGACCCATTCGTCGGGCAAGCTGTTGTTCCAGTGCCGTATCATTCCCTATCGCGGGTCTTGGCTGGATTTCGAGTTTGACGCGAAGGATCAGGTGTTCGCGCGCATTGACCGGCGCCGCAAATTGCCGGTGACAACGCTGCTCTATGCCCTTGGCATGGATCAGAATGCCATCATGAAGGCCTATTACAACACAGTCACATTCTCGCTGCGCAAGAATAAAGGCTGGGTGACAAAGTTCTTCCCGGAGCGCGTGCGCGGAACCCGTCCGACAATGGATCTGGTCGATGCCGATACGGGCGAAGTGATTTGCAAGGCCGGCGACAAGATGACGCCGCGCGCCGTGAAACAGCTGATCGACGAGGGCAAGGTCAGTGATCTGCTGGTATCGTTTGATTCGATCGTGGGCCGCTATGTGGCACATGACATCATCAACGAGCAGACAGGCGAAATCTATGTCGAGGCCGGGGACGAGCTGACCTGGGATCTGGACAAGGATGGCGAAGTCAAGGGCGGCACGCTGAAAGTGCTGCTGGACAATGATATCACCGAGGTCGAGGTTCTTGACATCGATGGCGTCAATGTCGGCCCCTATATCCGCAACACCATGTCTGCTGACAAGAACTGGAGCCGTGACGGCGCGCTGATGGATATCTACCGCGTCATGCGTCCGGGCGAGCCGCCCACGGTCGATACTGCCTCGGCGCTGTTTGACCAGTTGTTCTTTGATTCCGAGCGGTATGACCTTTCTGCCGTGGGCCGCGTGAAAATGAACATGCGCCTGCAACTGGATGCGCCCGATACGCTGCGCACCCTGCGGTCGGAAGATATCATTGCCTGTGTCCGTGGGCGGGTGGAATTGCGCGATGGCAAGGGCGAGGTGGATGATATTGACCACCTTGGCAACCGCCGCGTGCGTTCTGTGGGCGAGCTGATGGAAAATCAGTATCGCGTGGGCCTGCTGCGCATGGAGCGCGATCCGCGAGCGTATGTCCTCGGTCGAGATTGACACGGTCATGCCGCAGGATTTGATCAATGCCAAACCGGCGGCGGCTGCGGTGCGCGAATTCTTCGGTTCCAGCCAGCTGTCGCAATTCATGGACCAGACGAACCCGCTGTCGGAAGTCACCCATAAGCGCCGCCTCTCGGCGCTTGGGCCAGGTGGTCTGACGCGCGAACGCGCAGGTTTCGAGGTGCGCGACGTT
>JAIUNA010000131.1 GCA_022565265.1 Roseinatronobacter sp.
AACCCCGCGCCAATAGCAGACGCCAGCACCCCGCCCGCCACCGTGCCCGACCATGTTTTCTTGGGGCTTACACGGGGCCACAGCTTTGGGCCGCCCATCATGCGCCCGGCGAAATACCCCGCCACGTCAGAGCCGATCACCACCAGCACCAGCCACAACACCCAGTCCCAGCCATAGACATGGCGCAGCGCAATCAGCCCCAGCCCGGCAAACAGGATCAGCCCCAGATAGGCCGCAGCCACCCCCCGATCCTTGGGAAAGCGCCATGTCAGCAGCGCGACTGTCAAAACCAGCGCGCCCAGCAACCACGGCCCGGCAAGCTGGATCCAGAACACCCCCAGCGCCACAGCCGCTGTCATGCCCGCCGCCTCAGCCTTGCCAAAGGGCGCGCCCGCATCCAGCATGCGCGTCAATTCCCAGACCATCGCGCCGCACATGGCGCAAACCAGCAGCATACACCCCAGGCCACCCGCCCAGCCCGCACCAATGCCCAGCGCGGCCATGGCCAGCCCCGAAAGCGCACGCGCGCGCAAATCGCCAAAGCTGCCGCCTGCCCCGCTCATGCCACCACCCCGCCAAAACGACGCTCACGCGCGGCAAAAGCGTCCAGAATGGTTTGCATCGTCTGGGGTGTGAAATCGGGCCATAACACAGGCGTAAAGACATATTCCGCATAGGCCGCCTGCCAGAGCAGGAAATTGGAAACCCGCGTCTCGCCAGAGGTACGCACCACAAGATCTGGGTCAGGCAGAACAGCCGTATCCAGATAGCGCGATACCAGCGCATCCGAAATCTCTTCGGCCCTAATCTTGCCTGCCGCCACATCGCGCGCAATCGCGCCTGTCGCGCGCGCAATCTCGTTGCGGCCCCCGTAATTCATGGCCACAGTCAGATGCACACGGTCATTGCCTGCGGTTTCGCGCTCGATCCAGTCAATCAGGCCAATCAGCTTGGCATCCAGCCGCGTGCGATCCCCGATCACCCGCATCCGCACGCCCTCATGGTTCATACGCGCCGCTTCGCGCTTGATATAGCGCGCAAATAACGACATCAGCCCCATCACCTCTTCGGTGCTGCGCTTCCAGTTCTCGGTGGAAAAGGCATATAGCGTCAGATAGCGGATACCCAGATCAGGGCAGGCGGCAACCAGCTCGCGCACCCGCTCTGCACCCTTGCGATGGCCCACCAGCCGTGGCCACCCCCGGTTGGACGCCCAGCGCCCATTGCCATCCATGATCACAGCAACATGCAGTCCAGAGGCAGGCACACCGCAGAGGCCGGGATGATCGATGCGCATTGCTATTCCCTCTCCGGGCAAGCCTCAGACCTGCATGATCTCTTCTTGCTTGTTCTCCAGCGCCTTGTCCACCTTGCCGATATAGGTGTTGGTCAGCTCTTGTATCTCTTCCGACCAGAGTTTCTGTTCATCCTCGCTCATACCGGCGGCCTTGGCCTTCTTGATCTGGTCCATCCCGTCGCGGCGCAGGTTGCGCACGGCCACGCGCGCATGTTCGGCATATTGCGCGGCCACTTTGGTCAGTTCCCGGCGGCGTTCTTCGTTCAATTCCGGGATCGGCAGCATGATGATCGTGCCGTTCAGCTGCGGATTGATCCCAAGCCCCGATTCCCGAATGGCCTTCTCCACCTTGCCCACCATGGCTTTATCCCAGACATTCAGTGTCACCATGCGCGGTTCTGGCACGTTCACTGTGCCCAGCTGATTGATAGGTGTCGATTGGCCATATGCCTCTACCATGATCGGCTCCAGCATAGAGGCCGAGGCCCGGCCCGTGCGCAGCGAGGCGAATTCGGTCTTCAGCGCCGCCATCGCGCCATCCATGCGCCGCTTGAGGTCGTCCAGATCAATCTCGATATCATCTGACATGGGGTGTTTTCCTCGTATTTGGGCAGACTCTGCCAAAGTTCTCGCGTTCTAGCCTGCGATTGACGATTTGATAAGCGTTAAGCGCAAACCCTCAGGGATGCACGCGCGTATATGTGCCCTCGCCGCGCAAAACCCCTCTAAATCCACCGGGTTCATCCAGCGAAAACACAATCAACGGCATTCGGTTATCCCGGCACAGCGCGATTGCAGAGGCATCCATCACCTTCAGATTCTCGCGCAACACTTCATCATAGCTGATATTGTCAAAGCGGCGCGCATCGGGGTTATGCTTGGGGTCGCTGTCATAAATCCCATCCACCTGCTTGCCCATGAAAATCGCATTACAGGCCATTTCCGAAGCCCGCAGCGCCGCTGCGGTATCGGTGGTGAAATAGGGGTTGCCCGTTCCGGCGGCAAAAATGCAAACGCGCTTTTTCTCCAGATGGCGCACCGCGCGGCGGCGGATATAGGGCTCGCAGACCTGATCCATCGGAATGGCGCTGATCACGCGGGTAAAGACGCCCAATTCCTCCAGCGCGGTTTGCATGGCCAGCGCATTCATCACTGTGGCCAGCATGCCCATGTAATCGGCCTGCGTGCGTTCCATCCCTTGGGCAGAGCCTTGCAACCCGCGAAAGATATTGCCGCCCCCGATGACCATGCAAATTTCCACACCCAGATCATGGACTGATTTCACTTCACGGGCGATACGCTGCACAGTCGGCGGATGCAGCCCGAACCCCTGATCGCCCATCAGCGCCTCACCCGAAATTTTCAGCATGATGCGGTCATACGTGGCGGGTGTGGCAGTGTCGGGCATGGGCAATTTCCTTTGGGACAGAGGCAAGACCGAATGCGCCAGATCACCCCGCACGCGCGAAATGCGACCGGGCGCTTCCTTTGGGCGGCAAAATGTCGGAAAACGCGGGCAGGTTCAATCTGAAAGCAGGGCTTCATGTCCAAAAACCCCGACCCACTGGCCCGCGCTCTCGCGGATATGCGCGCCGCGCCGCCCGATCTGTCGCGCCCGGTACTGCTGGCAGGCCCCACCGCCAGCGGCAAATCCGCGCTAGCCTTGGCACTGGCACAAGAACAAGGCCGCGTGATCATCAATGCCGATGCCTTGCAAGTCTATGATATGTGGCAAATCCTCTCCGCCCGGCCCAGTGTTGCGGAAATGGCAGATGTGCCGCACTATCTTTATGGCTGTGTGGGGCACGGGCAGGAATGGTCGGTGGGCCATTGGCTGCGCGCTGTGGCGGCCCTGCTGGCCACGCATGCAAACCCGATCATCGTGGGCGGCACAGGGCTGTATTTCCGCGCCCTGACAGAGGGGCTGGTCGAAATTACGCCCATCCCGCCACATATCCGCGCCGAGGCGGATATGCGCCTTGCGCAAGCAGGCGCAGAGGCATTGGCCACTGACCTCGACAGCGCCACCCGCGCCCAGATCGATCTTGCCAATCCCGCCCGCGTGCAGCGCGCTTGGGAAGTGCTGTGCGCCACAGGCAAGGGGCTGGCAGAGTGGCAGGCGCAAACCCCGCCCCCGCTTTTGCCCCTGTCGCAAACCACCCCCTATGTGCTGCGCCCGCAGGTGGATTGGCTGAATTCGCGAACCGATTCGCGTTTTGCAAGCATGATGGCCCAAGGCGCGCTGGCAGAGGCCAGCGCCGCCCTGCCCCATTGGCAACCGCGCGCCCCATGGGCGCGCGCCATCGGCGCGGCAGAGTTGATTGCCCATCTGCAAGGCCACATCTCGTTGTCGCAGGCCGTGGCAGACGCAACACTTGCCACACGCCAATATGCCAAGCGCCAGCGCACATGGTTTCGCAACCGCATGGGCGCATGGCAAGCGCTGCTGTGACAGAGTCACCAAATTGCAACGCTTCCCCTGTATCCTGGCCCACAATCCCGCAGAAACCGGGAAATTCCTTTTCCCGGCACAAACAGGCCCTAATCTCGCCCCTATCCGGGGGGACGATACCTTATGAAGATAATACCAGACGCACCAACACGCCTGCGCATTGTTCCCATCAGCAAACTGGCCGCCGCTCCGAAATGGCAGTTGGAAACCATGCGCGCCTTGCGAGAGCCTTTGTTCCTGTGGGTCACCAACGGGCAAGGGCGCATCAACTTGGGCGGAAGCACGCGCGGCTTTCACCCCCATAACGCCATCTTCATTCCGGCAGGCACGCTTTACGGGCTACAGGCCATGACGCGCGTGCAAGGCAGCGCCATCTATTTCAGCAATCGCCACGGGCTGGATTTGCCCGATCAGCCCTTGCATCTGCGCCTGCGCGATGCTGTGCAACATGCCGAAGTCTCGCATCTGGTGGATTGCGTGCAACGCGAAGTGGAAGGGCAGCGCGCTCAGGCCGAGAAAGCGGCCTATCTGCAACTTGGCCTGCTGGCCATCTGGCTGGAGCGCCACCGCCGCGAGCGCGAAGATGACAGCACGCGCGCCATTCCCGTCCTCACCGCAAATGAACGCCTGACAGCACGCTACGCCACGCTTCTGGAACGCGAATTTGGCTCTGCACTCAATGTCACCGATTACGCCACCGCTTTGGGCGTCACCCCAACACATCTGACCCGCGCTTGCCGCGCCAGTTGCGGGCGCACCGCGCTGGCCCTGATGCAGGAACGCCGCCTGTTCGAGGCCCGCCGCCTGCTTCTGGAAACCAAAATCCCGGTGCAGGATATCGCGCGCAATCTGGGCTTCTCGACACCGGGCTATTTCTCGCGCGCCTTCGCCCAGCATATCGGGCAGCCGCCCTCCAGTTTTCGCAAAGGCAATGGCGCAAGCACGGTGGCAGGACGCCGCTAGAGCGTGCCGCGTTCCTTCGCAGTCACGCGACCCACTCTAACCTGAAGTGGTCGCATGTCTTTTTGCGCAAAACCGGTTCCCAGTTTTGCGCGACATACTCTAAACTTTGGCCGCCGCCATCGGCCAGCGCGCCCATATGCCCGCTACCTGCCCGGCGCAGCAGGCTTGCGCGCCGCCATCCGGCAGCGATCCGAACAAAAGCGCACCTCTTCCCAGACACGCTCCCATTTTTTGCGCCATGTGAACGGGCGCTGGCACTGCGCACAAATTTTCTGGGGCAAATCGCCCTTGCGGCGCATCTTCGCCATCGTCAGCCCCGATTAAAGCATGTTGCGCAAAACTGGGAACCGGTTTTGCGCAAAGAGACATGCGGCCACTCAAGGTTGGAATGGGTCGCGTGAGTGCGAATGAACGCGGCCCATTCCAGCGCAATTTCAACAAAAAAGGTGACAGGCTTTTTGCTGAAATTGCAACAAACAAAAAGCTTTAGTCGTCGCGCGCAATCAGGCGGCCAGCTTCCCAATCGCCCGACAATTCCTCGCCAGAGGCATAGCGCAAAACGCCCTGCCCATTGCGCTGGCCATTCAGGAACTCCCCCTCATAGATATCGCCAGAGGCATAGGTGGCAATGCCCCGCCCTGTAATCTCGCCACCTGTCCACTCGCCCTCATAGGCAAACCCATCGGCCAGCACGATCTGGCCTATGCCTTCGCGGGTGCTCTCGCGGAACTCTCCGCGATAGACAGAGCCATCGGGATAAACCATCTCTCCCTCGCCATGCAATTCGCCGCCCATGAAGGCACCAGTATAAACGCGGCCATCGGCAAAGGTCATCACCCCCGCGCCCTCGGACAGCCCTTGCACAAAGCCGCCCTCATAGCTGGCCCCATCGGCAAACTCCGCGCGGCCCTGCCCATGAAACTGGCCATCACGCCATGCGCCGTCATAGGTCGCGCCATCCGCATAGGTGATTATCCCTGTCCCATGCGGCAGCCCGGCGCGGAATTCTCCCACATAGACAGAGCCGTCGGGCTGCTCCAACCGCCCCTCGCCTTCAATCTGCCCGGCAACCCATGTCCCCTCATACAGATAGCCCCCCGGCCCGCTCAACCGGCCCGGCCCATCGCGCAGATCCTCGGCAAAGCTGCCCTCGAAAACCAACCCATCGGCCTGTTCCACACGTGCAGGCCCGTGGCGCAACCCCGCGCGGAAAGTACCGGTATGCGTATCGCCGTCAGGCGTGCGCAACACACCCTCCCCATGCAAATCGCCCTCCAGCCATTCGCCGTCATATTCAAGGCCCTCCGGCACGCTCAGCCTGCCGCGCCCCTGCCGCTGATCGGCAACCATCTGGCCGTCATAAACCGTGCCATCAGGATAGGTGATGCGCCCCTGCCCCTCGCGCAGGCCATCCACCCAATCCCCTTCAAACCGGTAGCCATCCGGGCGCGTCAGCACGCCTTGCCCATGGGGCTGGCCATCGCGGAATGTCCCTTCATAGCGTGCGGCATTGGCAAATACCCGGATACCCTCGCCCTCGATCCGCCCCTCAGTCCATGCGCCCTCATAGCTGGAGCCATCCGCGAAAACCATCTTGCCCATGCCATGCGGGCGCCCGGCCAGAAACTGCCCCTCATACACGGCACCGGACGGGTACCGCGCAACACCCTGCCCGCTGATCTCTCCGGCCACCCAATCGCCGGTATATTCAAACCCGTTGGGCAGCCGATATGTGCCCTGCCCATGTTGCAGCCCATCGCGGAACTCGCCCTCATAAATCCCGCCATCTTCATATTGGCGCGTCAGAACACCGTCTGTCTGGGCAAAGGCTGGCAGGCCAAGCCCAATGACAACAGCCAACACCCCTAGCGATTTCCCGGAAATCATCGCGCTAAACCCCCTTATTGCTTGCGCAAAACCCTAAAGCCGCAGTCAGAGCGTGGCAAGGGCTTTTCCCGTCTTCCCTGCCCCCCGGCCATGCGCGCGGGCCTGTGGATATCGGCAGCAGAACACCCCCGATTCCGGCCATGGCCCGTGATGCACAGCGCAGAGGGGCACGCCAACAGCGCTTTGGCCAAAACAGGCCGCATGCCGCAGGGCGCAGGCGCAAGAGGCAGGGGCAAAACAGCGCCCGCGCCCTTGGACAAGCACGCGCAACGCTCGCCACTGAAACCAAATTTTATTGTTTATTATCATTATGTTAGTGTTTCACGTGAAACATTGCCCTCAGCCCGTCACCGCCTTTGGCCTTCCCTGCGGCGCGCAACATGATATGTCAGCCCTAAACCCAGCCTGAGAGACACCATGTCCGATCATTTCCGCCTGACCCTTGCGCAGCTAAACCCCACTGTCGGCGATATCGCAGGCAATGCCGCCAAAGCGCGCGCCGCATGGGCCAAGGCCAAAGCGGCGGGTGCCGATATGCTGGCGCTGCCGGAAATGTTCCTGTCTGGCTATCAGACGCAAGATCTGGTCTGGCGGCCCGCCTTTCAGGCCGATCTGCGCAACGCGCTGAACGCGCTGGCGCAGGACTGCGCGCAAGGGCCAAGCCTTGGAATTGGCGTGCCGCTGCTGGAAAATGGCGCGCTTTACAATTGCTGGGCGGTGCTGGCAGGCGGGCAGATCGCAACCGTGATCCGCAAATTCCACCTGCCCAATACCTCGGTTTTTGATGAAAAGCGGCTTTTCGCCTCTGACAGCATCTCCGGCCCCTATCGCATGGGGCCAATCCGCATTGGCACCCCCATTTGCGAAGATGCGTGGTTTGAGGATGTGGCAGAGGCGCAGGCGGAATCAGGGGCGGAATTGCTGCTTGTGCCCAATGGCTCTCCCTATGCGCGGGGCCGCTATGATACCCGCATGGGCCATATGGTGGCGCGCGTGGTCGAAACGGGTTTGCCGCTTGTCTATCTCAACCTTGTGGGGGGTCAGGATGATCAGGTCTTTGACGGGGCGAGTTTCGTGCTCAATCCCGGCGGGCAACTGGCGCTGCAACTGCCCAGCCATGCAGAGGCCATTGCAACGGTGGATTTCACCCTTGGCGCAGAAGGCTGGCGGGCACAGACAGGCCCCCGCGCCCTTTTGCCCGACAGCCACGAGCAGGATTACCACACCATGGTTCTGGGCCTTGGCGATTACCTGCGCAAATCGGGCTTTTCGCGCGTGGTTCTGGGCCTTTCCGGCGGGGTGGATTCAGCGCTTGTGGCCACACTTGCGGCAGATGCCATCGGGCCGGAAAATGTGCATTGCGTGATGCTGCCTTCCGAATACACCGCGCCCCATAGCGTGGAAGATGCCACCGATCTGGCCGCGCGGCTGGGCTGCCGCTTGGATGAAATCAGCATCGAAGGCCCGCGCGCAGCCTTTGAAAGCGCGCTCGCGCCCCTGTTCACCGGGCTTGCGCCGGATGTGACCGAAGAAAACCTGCAATCGCGCATTCGCGGCACACTCCTGATGGCCCTCTCCAACAAAACCGGCGCGCTTTTGCTGACAACCGGCAATAAATCCGAAGTCGCGGTAGGCTATGCCACCATCTATGGCGATATGAATGGGGGCTATAACCCGATCAAAGACCTTTACAAAACCCGCGTGTTCGAGATTTGCCACTGGCGCAATGCCACGCACCGCAGTTGGATGGCAGGCCCCGCAGGCGCAGTGATCCCGCCGCGCATCATTGAAAAACCCCCCTCTGCCGAACTGCGCGAAGGCCAGCGCGATGATGACAGCCTGCCCCCCTACCCGGTGCTGGATGCGATACTCGAAGCGCTGGTTGAAAAAGATTGCTCTGTCAGTGATCTGGTGGCGCAAGGACATGCGCGCGATGTGGTGGAAAGGGTAGAACATCTGATTGCGATTTCCGAGTGGAAGCGCTATCAATCCGCCCCCGGCCCGCGCCTGACAGACCGCGCCTTGTGGCTGGATCGGCGCTATCCGCTGGTCAATCGCTGGCGCGACCGCAGCTAGGTTCCCTGCTGCGCGCGGGGTCTGCGGTGAGGGGTGGCTTTGGGGGGG
>JAIUNA010000132.1 GCA_022565265.1 Roseinatronobacter sp.
AGAAGAAGGAAATCAGCGTCTGCCCCTCGCGCAGAAGATTGACCTCTTCCAGCTCTGGCTCGCGCACCTTGATGACAACATCCACTGCCTCACACAGCGCTGCCGCATCGGCAACAACGGTTACGCCTGCCTGTTCATACAGCGCATCGCTGAAGCCCGCAGCAAGACCGGCCCCCGACTGCACAAAGCACGCATGCCCCAGCTTCTGAATTTGTGTGGCACTGTCGGGTGTCAGCGCAACCCGCGCCTCTCCCGGTCTGATCTCTTTCAACGCCCCGACTTTCACGCGTCATCCCCCTTTTCGTTCAGGTGCGCCGGGGCTGCCGCAACGGCCCCGGTCAAATTGGCATGGCGCTTCCTTACCGCGCGCAACAATCTTTCACAAGAAGGCAATAAAGCGAAATGCTGCGACATTTGGCGTTGGGCCACATAGTGCGCCAGCCACTCAAAGCCAGCGCCGTGTGCGATGGAAATACTGCTCTGCCGCCTGCCCGAAGCTGGCACGAATCCGCGCCTCTTCGCCCGCGATAAAGCGGCGCTGCAAGACAAACACCAGCACCGGCGCAAGAAGAACCCCCGAAACCGCCCCCCAGCGCAGCGACAGCCCCGCCAGAAGCACCACATCCGCCAGATAGATCGGGTTGCGCGACAGCGCGAAAATGCCCCCTGTGATCAGCCGTTGCGGTGTTTGATGCGGGATTATGGTAGAGCGCGCGCGCCAGAATTCCCATGCCGCCGCTGCGAAAAGCGCAATCGCCACCACAACAAGCCCCGTGCCAAACTTCTGCGCCCAAGCCATCGGCACGACCTGCGGCGCAAGCAGCGTTTCGGCCCAGACAAGGCCCAGCGCCGCCAAAAGCCAGATCGGCGGATAATCCAGATGTCGCAGCATTTACCCCTGCCCTTTCCCATAATCGGCTGTTCAGCCCATTGCATGCCCCAGCCTTGACCTTGGCGCAACAAGGTTGCACCGATAGCAGCCCGACAAAAGGAACGCATCATGACCGATTTCACCGCCACACGCGCCATGTTCGATCTGCCAGAGGGGATTGTCTATCTGGATGGCAATTCTCTGGGACCATTGCCGCGCGGCGTGGCCGCGCGTGTGGCGCGCACCATTACCGACGAATGGGGCCAGATGCTGATAACCGGCTGGAACCGCGCGGGCTGGATGGCGCTTCCCACGCGGTTGGGCGATCGTCTGGGCCGCCTTATCGGGGCCAAGCCGGGCAGTGTGACATTGGGCGATACATTGTCGATCAAAGTCTATCAGGCGCTTGCGGCAGGGCTGGATTTGCGCCCGGATCGGCGGGTTATCTTGTCAGATACCGGGAATTTCCCGTCCGATCTCTATATGGCCGAAGGGCTGTGCCGCAGTCTGGGGCAAGGCTATGGGCTGAAAACTGTCGCCCCCGAAGCACTGGAAAGCGCGCTGGATGAAAGCGTGGCCGTGATGATGGTGACATAGGTGGATTACCGCACAGGCCGCAAGCATGACATGGCCCGTCTGATTGCGCGCGCCCATGAACTGGGCGCGCTTGTGGTCTGGGATCTGGCCCATTCGGCAGGCGCAATCCCGGTAGATGTAACGGGCTGTGATGCCGATTTCGCTGTGGGGTGCAGCTATAAATACCTCAATTCAGGCCCCGGCGGGCCGGCGTTTATCTATGTCGCCCCGCGCCTTGCCGATCGCGTGCGCCCGGCCCTGTCTGGCTGGCTGGGGCATGAGGCCCCGTTCGCCTTTGATCTGGACTATCGCCCCGGCGCGGGCATAGAGCGCATGCGCGTGGGCACGCCCCCCATCTTGCCACTGGCCGCCCTTGATGCCGCGCTGGATGTCTGGGAAGGGGTGGATATGCAAGATATCCGCGCAAAATCAATCGCCTTGCAAGAGATGTTCATTGCCAAAGTGGAAGCAGCCTGCCCCGAGCTGACACTCGCCTCGCCCCGCGATGCGGCCGCGCGCGGATCGCAAGTCAGTTTCCGGCACCCGCAGGGCTATGCAATCATTCAGGCGCTGATTGCCGAAGGCGTGATAGGCGATTTCCGCGCGCCCGATATTTTGCGCTTTGGTTTCACGCCCCTCTATCTATCCGAGGCCGATGTAGAAAAAGCCGCCGACATCCTCTGCGATATCATGGCAACGGGAAGCTGGGACAAGCCAGAATTCCACCGCCGCGCGGCAGTGACCTAACGCGCGACGGGCGGGCGCGTCAGCCCCATTCGCCCCCGCGCATCAGCGCCACAGGGGGCTGGCCCTCGCGCAGCCCGTCCACATCCATCTTGTCAGAGCCGATCATCCAATCCACATGAATCAGGCTGTCATTGCCACCCTGTGCGGCGATCTGTTCCTTGCTCAGGCTCTCGCCCCCCTCAAAGCATGAGGCATAGCATTGGCCCATGGCGATATGGGAGGCGGCGTTTTCATCAAAAAGCGTGTTGTAATAGAGATATCCGGTTTGCGACACAGGCGAGGAATGGGGCACAAGCGCCACTTCTCCCAGCCGCGCTGCGCCAGCATCCGTAGCCAGCATCTGGCTCAGCACATCCTGCCCCCGCGCCGCGCGCGCCGAAACGGCGCGCCCCCCTTCAAAGCGCATTTCTATCTCTTCCAGCAAACTGCCTTGGTGCGAGAGAGGCTTGGTTGCGCGTACATGGCCCTCAACGCGGGCGGCATGGGGTGTGGTGAACACTTCTTCTGTGGGGATATTCGGGTTGCACGACACCCCATTGCGCGCGGTCGAGGCCCCACCTTGCCAGAAATGCCCATCCGCCAGCCCCACCCGCAAATCCGTGCCCGGCGCGCGGAAATGCAGCATATCAAAACGCGCAGCGTTCAGCATGGCGCAGCGCTGCGCAAGGGCTGCATTATGCGCGGCCCAAGCGGCCACGGGATCGGGCTGATCCAGCCGCGCGGTGCGGGCAATCGCCTCTGCCAGCCGGGCAAGAGCCGCATCAGGGGCCATATCGGGGAACATGCGCGCAGCCCAGTCGGGCGTCGGGCAAGAAATGATCGACCAGTTGATATGAAACCCCGCAATCGCGGCCAAGGCCGGGCGGTAGGCCGTGGCATTGGCACGATTCGCGCGCCCAACTTTGGCGGTATCCTGTTCGGCCAGAAGCATCGGGTCTTCGCCCACAAGTGCCAGCCGCGCAGCGCCCCCTTCAAAGGCGCGGGCCATCCCCTCATATAACCAGCCCGGCGCGGTATCGAAACTTTCCGGCGCGGCATGGTCAAACCGCGCCAGCGTCATTTCGCTGTCATTTATCATAGGCATCACCAGCCCCGCCCCCGCCCGGTATGCGGCACGCGCAATGGCGCGCGCCAAAGGCAGCGCCCCAAGCGGGGTTGTCATCACAAGGTCTTGGCCCGGCTGCAAATTCAGCCCTGTGCGCACAGCCAGTTCCGCCAGCCGATCAAGAAACACAGGGTCAAGCGCGGCATTTGCGGCGCTGGCGGGGGCATGGGGGGCAGCATCTTGGGGCATGGAAACTCCTGCACAGGCAGTGGGATTTATCATAATCTGCGCTAAAGCTGAGCCAGAGCGCGCCCAAGGTCAAGCCCCTGCAAAAGGCTCTGCGCCGCGCCAATTCGGCCCCGCAGTGGAAAAGCGGTTTTCAACGCAGGGTGAATTGCACTAAACGGAGGCAAATTCCGCATCCGTTAGGAACAGACATGGCGCGTATCCTGATCACCTCGGCCCTGCCTTATATCAATGGCATCAAGCATCTGGGCAATCTTGTGGGCAGCCAGCTTCCTGCCGATCTGTTTGCACGCTACTGTCGTGCGCGCGGCCATGAGGTGATGTTCCTCTGTGCCACAGATGAACATGGCACCCCCGCAGAACTGGCCGCCGCCAAAACAGGCGAGGCCGTGAGTGACTATTGCGCACGCATGCATGATGTGCAGGCCGAACTTGCGCGTGGTTTTGCGCTGTCTTTTGATCATTATGGCCGCTCGTCCAGCGCGCGCAACCATGCGCTGACACAGCATCTGGCCGCAAAACTGGGCGAGGCAGGGCTGATTGAGGACGTGGCCGAAAAGCAGGTCTATTCCCATACCGATGGCCGCTTTCTGCCCGACCGCTATATCGAAGGCACTTGCCCCAATTGCGGCTATGAGCGCGCGCGGGGGGATCAATGCGAGAATTGCACCAAACAGCTTGATCCCACCGATCTAATCAATCCCCGCTCTGCCATTTCCGGGGCAACCGATCTGGAAGTACGCGAAACCAAGCATCTGTATCTGCGCCAATCTTCCTTGCGCGACACCTTGGATCAATGGATCGACAGCCAGCAGGGCTGGCCCATTCTGACAACATCCATTGCCAAGAAATGGCTGCATGATGGCGATGGCCTGCAAGATCGCGGCATCACCCGCGATCTGGATTGGGGCGTGCCAGTGCAATTTGACGGCGCACCATGGCAGGGCATGGATGGCAAAGTCTTCTATGTCTGGTTCGATGCGCCGATTGAATATATCGCGGCCACAGCAGAATGGGCCGATGCGCAAGGTTTGGATGACAGCGCCTGGCGGCGCTGGTGGCGTACGGATGAAGGCGCGGCAGATGTGCGCTATGTGCAATTCATGGGCAAGGATAACGTGCCTTTCCACACGCTCAGCTTTCCCGCCACGCTGATCGGATCGAAAGAGCCGTGGAAGCTGGTGGATTACATCAAGAGCTTCAACTACCTGAATTACGATGGCGGGCAATTCAGCACCTCGCTGGGGCGCGGGGTGTTCATGGATCAAGCGCTCTCGATCCTGCCCGCCGATTACTGGCGCTGGTGGTTGCTAAGCCATGCGCCCGAAAACAATGACAGCGAGTTTACATGGGAGAATTTCCAAACCTCGGTCAACAAGGATCTGGCCGATGTGCTGGGCAATCTTGTCAGCCGGGTGACAAAATTCTGCCGTTCCAAATTTGGCGAGGTCGTGCCGGAGGGTGGCGCAACTGGCCCGCGCGAAGCACAGCTTATCGCCGATCTGACCACCCGCCTGCGCGCCTATGAAGGGCATATGGAGGGGATGGAAATCCGCAAATCCGCGTCCGAGCTGCGTGCAATTTGGGTATTGGGCAATGAATATCTGCAAGAGGCCGCGCCTTGGTCAACCATCAAGACAGATCCTGATCTTGCCGCCGCGCAAACCCGCCTCGCGCTTAATCTGATCCGGGTGTATGCAGTGCTGTCGCAACCCTTCATCCCGCAAGCGGCCGCAAGCATGATGGCGGCCATGAATTGCACAGATTGGTCATGGCCGGGGGATATGGCGAGCGCCTTGCAAACCCTGCCTGCCGGGCATGGCTTCACTGTTCCAGAGGTGCTGTTTGCCAAAATCACCGATGAACAGCGCGCAGATTGGGAAGCGCGTTTCGCAGGCCAGCGCTAGGCTTTGCGCTCTGGATGGGGGTGCTCTGCGCCCCCTGCCGCCCAGATTTAGCGCTTTCCAAGCCGCCGCCCCTCGGTTAGCCTGACCCTATGTTTACGATAGAACACGACTTTGACGCCACGGTTATAACGCTGGTTGATGAAGGCGCCGCCCGCCCAGAGGCGCTGCGCGAGGATGTTATCATCACCGCGTTTGAGGATTGCGTCACGCTGCGCCAGTTGGACAGCCAAAGCGGGGATGAGGTGGTCATCACCCTGTCCCTGTCTCAGCTTAGCGAATTGGCCGCAGCGCTGAACCTGCCCGAAGGCAGCTACCGGCTGGAACAGCCCCAGAAGCGGCGCTAAACCCTTGCAAACCGGCGTATTTGACATTCCCCCGCTTACTCCGGCAGGGTAGTCGTACTCTGGGTGGTAGCGCGCCCATATCACAGAAACACACGATAAGGCCTTGGCGGAATTGGGCCGGAAAGGACTTGTCATGCTGACAAATGACCAACTCAACACATGGGATCGGGCGCATTTCCTGCACCCGTCCACAGCCTTTGGCACGCATGCACGCAATGAAAGCCCCAGCCGGATTGTGACCAAGGCCAGCGGCGTCTATATTGAGGATCGCGATGGCAACCGCCTGCTGGATGCGTTCGCAGGGCTTTATTGCGTGAATGTGGGCTATGGCCGGTCAGAGATTGCTCAGGCCATCGCCGATCAGGCGCATGAATTGGCCTATTATCACGCCTATGTCGGCCATGGGACAGAGGCCTCTATCACGCTGGCCAAAATGGTGGCCGACCGCGCGCCTGCACATATGAACAAGGTCTATTTCGGGCTTGGCGGGAGTGACGCCAATGAAACCAATGTCAAACTGGTCTGGTATGCCAATACCGTGCGCGGGCGGCCAGAAAAGCGCAAAATCATCTCGCGCTGGCGGGGCTATCATGGCTCTGGCCTGATTACGGGTTCCATGACAGGGCTTACCCCCTTTCATGCCAAATTCGGCCTGCCCATGGCCGAAGTGATCCATACCGAGGCCCCCTATTACTTCCGCCGCCCCGATCCGGCTATGAGCGAGGCGCAGTTTGTCGCCCATTGCGCGGCCAAGCTGGAAGAGCTGATCGCGCGCGAAGGGGCAGAGACAATCGGCGCCTTTATCGGAGAGCCGCTTTTGGGCACAGGCGGGATTGTGCCACCCCCGGCAGGCTATTGGGCGGCCATCCAGCCCATTTTGAAAAAGCACGATATCCTGTTGATCGTGGATGAAGTGGTCACAGGCTTTGGGCGGCTGGGCACGATGATGGGGTCAGACCATTATGGCCTGACGCCCGATATCATCACCATCGCCAAGGGCCTGACATCGGCTTATGCGCCGCTATCGGGGTCTATCGTCAGTGATGATCTGTTTGCAGTTCTGGAAGAAGGGACAGACAGGTTCGGCCCCTTCGGGCATGGCTGGACATATTCGGCCCATCCCATTGGTGCGGCGGCGGGTGTGGCCAATCTGAAACTGGTGGATTCCCTCGGTCTGGTCGCAAATGCGCGCGAGATGGGGGCCTATTTTCGCGCCACATTGGCCGAGGCGCTGGCGGGCCAGCGCTTTGTCGGCGATCTGCGCGGCGAGGGGTTGCTGGCGGCGGTGGAATTGCAGCGCGACCCCGAAACGCGCGAGGATTTCGACGCATCAGAAAAAATCACCGCGCAGATCGTGGCCGAAATGGCCCGGCGCGGTGTGATTGCACGCGCCATGCCGCAGGGCGAGATCATAGGCTTTGCCCCGCCGTTATGCCTGACCCGCGCCGAGGCCGATACGATCGTGTCCGTCACCAAAGACGCCATCACGGCTGTAACGGCGGATATCTAACCCTCCGGCCCCGCAGTCCTTGCGGGGCCTCTTGCCCTTGCTGCCGGAAGCCCGCACCATGACAACCACAAACCCCAATTTCACCGATGCCGAATACGAGGCCCGCATCACCCGCACCCGCGCCGAAATGGACAAACGCGGGATAGAGTTGCTGATCATCTCTGACCCGTCCAATATGAACTGGATTTCGGGCTATGATGGCTGGTCATTCTATGTGCATCAGGCCGTTTTGCTGCCGCTGGAGGGGGAACCCGTCTGGTGGGGCCGCGGCATTGACGAGGCCGGCGCGAAACGCACAGTCTTCATGCGCGGTGAGGGCAGTATCGTGGCCTATGATGACAGCTATGTCCAAAACCCCCAGAAGCACACGATGGAGGCGCTGGCCGCGCTGATCATTGATCGCGGCTGGAATACCGGCTGGATTGGGTTGGAGATGGATAATTACTACTACTCCCCCCCCGCCCATCAAAACATTGTCTACCACCTTCACGAGGCCCGCTTTGTCGATGCCACAGGGCTGGTAAACTGGCAAAGGCTGGTGAAATCCGACTCTGAGTTGCTCTATATCCGCCGCGCCGCGCGGATCGTGGAACGCATGCATCAGGTGATTTTGGATGTGGCCGAACCGGGCATGGCCAAGAATCTGCTTGTGGCCGAAATTGCCAAAGCGGGGATTGTGGGAGCAGAGGGGCATTGGGGGGATTATCCGGCCATCGTGCCCATGGCCCCCTCAGGGCTGGATGCCACCGCCGCGCATCTGACATGGGATGACAGGCCCATGCGCGCGGGCGAATCCACATTTTTCGAGATTTCGGGCGTGCATCGGCGCTACCACTGCCCGCAATCGCGCACGCTGTTTTTCGGCACAGTGCCCGATCTCTACCGCCATGCCGAAGACGCGGTGCTAGAGGCCACAGAAGCAGGGCTTGGCCAGTGCCATCCCGGCGCGCGGGCCGAAGATGTGGCCAATGCGTTCAACGCGGCCCTTAACAAGCGCGGGTTTGAGAAAGATAATCGCTGCGGCTATTCGATTGGCCTGAGTTACCCGCCCGATTGGGGCGAGCGCACGCTCTCGCTGCGCCGGGGCGATATGACAGAGCTGAAACCGGGCATGGTGATCCATTTCATGCCAGCGCTCTGGCTGGAAGATGGGGGGCTGGAGATTACAGAGCCTGTGCTGATTACCGATGCGGGGCCAGAACTGCTCTGCACCACCCCGCGCCATATTTTCGTGAAATAATGCGAAGGGCCTTTGTGGATCAATCCACGAAGGCTTTTTCCACCACATATTCGGCGGGGTTCGAATTGGCGCCTTCGCGCAACCCTGCCTCTTCGAGGATTTTCTTGATATCCAGATTGAAGGCCAGCGATCCGCAGACCATGGCGCG
>JAIUNA010000133.1 GCA_022565265.1 Roseinatronobacter sp.
CGTACAGTTGCAAATGACAACCGTGCTCCGGTGGCTGTTGCTGCGTAAGCGGTAACGAAACCGAAACTTAAGCCCTTGCGCTTAGCCGCGTAAGGCGGGGTTCGCAGGCACCTGGCAACAGAAGCCTGCACTTTATCCCAGCATTGCCGCCAGCACCAAAAGTGCCGCCATTTCCGACAGAATCTGCACCGCACCCAGCACATCGCCGGTTTGCCCGCCAATGCGGGCCATGGCCACGCGCGCGGCCAGAAATGCGGCCAGCCCCATGACCCCCAGCGCCACCAGCGCGGCCAAGCCCAAGCCCAAGCCCAAAAGCACCAGCACCAGCGCTCCCGGCCATAACCAGCCCCATCCCCGCGCACCCGCCGCACTCTGGCCCAAGCCATCAGGCCGGGCCGGGGGCAGTAGCGCCAGCACCAGCGCCATGCTTAGCCTGCTGCCAGTCGCCGCAAAGAGAAACACGGCCAGCGGCGCACCTGCGGGGAAACTGGCCAAGGCAGAGGCCATCAGCGCCAGCACCAGCACCAGCGCCAGCACGCCATAACTGCCAATGCGCGAATCGCGCATGATCTCCAGCACATGCGCGCGGTCACGCCCGCCGCCCATGCCATCGGCATAATCGGCCAGCCCGTCATGATGCAGCGCCCCTGTAACCAGCGCCATCACCCCCAGCGCCAGCCATGCCCCCACCATTGGCGACAGGCCCAAGCCCAGCGCGCCATGCTGCGCGGCCCAGCCCAGCGCCCCCGCCACCAGCCCCCCCAGCGCAAAGGCCCAGCGCGCCTGCGCCCTGCTTGGCGCCGGGGCGGGCAGCTCGCCTGCGGGCAAGCGGGTTAGCAGCATCAGCGCAAGCTGTGCCTGTGCCAGATAGCGGCGCGGCTGGATCATCCGATCCCGGCCTCTGCAAATGTGGCCATACCGTCATGGCAGGCCAACGCGCCCCGCAGCACCGACAGCGCCAGCGCCGCGCCTGTGCCCTCGCCCAGCGCCATGCCCAGATCCAGCAGCGGGGTTTTGCCCATCGCCGCACAAAGCCGCGCATGCCCCGGTTCCGCGCTGCGATGGCCAATCAGGCAATGCGACAGGCTGTCTGGCCGCGCGCCATGCAAAGGGGCGACAGCGGCAGTGCAGATATAGCCATCCAGCAGCACTGGAATACGCGCCATGCGCGCTGCCATCACCGCGCCGGAAATCGCGGCCTGTTCGCGCCCGCCAAGCGCGGCCAACAGCGCCAGCGGCGACAACCCGGCATGGCGCGCCACCCCGCGCGCCACAACATCGGCCTTACGCGCCAGCCCTCCCGCATCGCTACCTGTACCGCGCCCCACCCAATCGGCAGCATCGCCGCCACAAATGGAATGGGCCAGCGCGGCGGAAATGGTGGAATTGCCTATCCCCATTTCCCCAAGGCACAGCACATCCGCGCCCAAATCCACTGCCGCCGCGCCCCGGTTGAACGCATCGAGACATTCGGCCATGCTCATGGCCGGGCTTTGCGTGAAATCCTGTGTGGGCCTGTCCAGATCCAGCGCCACAACCGACAAATCGGCCCCGGCCACGCGGCACAGCTGGTTTATCGCAGCCCCCCCGGCCTGAAAATTGGCCACCATCAGCGCGGTCACAGCCTGCGGAAACGGGTTTACCCCTTGCGCGCAAATGCCATGATTTCCGGCAAAAACCAGCGCTTGCGCACGCGCAATCCGGGGCCGCGCCACGCGCTGCCATCCGGCCATGAATGCGGCCAACTCTTCCAACCGACCCAATGATCCGGGGGGTTTGGTCAGGCTGGCCTGGCGCGCGCGCGCGGCCTGCGCGGCCTGCGCATCGGGCTGGGGCAGATCAAGGCGCGCGATATCATCCAGCGCAGCAAGAGGAAATGTCATTGCGGTTTCACTTTCAACGGATAGCCAGAGACACAGAGCCACAGCTCGTCACAAGCCTGCGCCAATTTCTGGTTGCATAGCCCGGCCTGATCCCGAAACGCACGCGCCAGCGCATTATCGGGCACAATGCCAGAGCCGACTTCATTTGTCACAAATACCACCGGCGCTTGCAGATGCGGTAAAAGCGCGCAAAGCGCCTCTGCCTCTGCCACAGGGTCGCGCCCGGCAAACATGAGGTTAGACACCCAAAGCGTCAGGCAATCCACCAGCCGGGGCGGGCCGCCATCGCTGTCTTGCAGCATGCGCACCAGCTCCAACGGTTCGGCCAGCGTGCGCCATTCCGGGCCGCGCCGTGCCCGATGCAAGGCAATGCGCTGTGACATCTCCTCATCCCCGGCCTCGGCGGTGGCGATATAAAGCGCAGGTGCGCCAAGCGCCAGCACTGTGGCCTCGGCCAAGGTGCTTTTGCCCGATCTGGCCCCGCCAGTTATGAGGATCGACTTTGCCATGGAAACGTGGAAAAGCAGATTTATCCCGATTTGAAAAGCCCGTTTTGGAAAGCCTGAAACATGCGCCTTGAACCTGCCGAACTTGTTCTGATTCGCCACGCCCCGGCCCAGACCGAAGGGCGGCTTGCCGGGCGGCGCGATGTGCCGGCCATGCTGCTGGATGCCAAGGCACTGGCGCGGGGCCGCGCGGCGCTTGCAGATGTGCGGCAGGTTGTCACAAGCCCGGCACTGCGCTGCCGCCAGACAGCAAAAGCACTCTTTCCCAAACGCGATGTCTTGCAGGATGCCCGGCTTTGGGAACAGGATTTCGGGCTGGAAGAAGGCATGGCCTTTGGCGATCTGCCCGATCTGGGGCCACTCTCGCGCGATGAACTGGCCGCGCGCCGCCCCCCCAATGGCGAAAGCTTTGCCGATATGGCCGCCCGCACCATGCCCGCGCTGGACGCGCTTGCCCAACGCGCCGAGGCCCATGGCCCGCTGGCAGTGGTTGCCCATGCCGGCACAGTGCGCGCAGCCCTGGCCCTGGCCTTGGGCACTGTGCCCGCAGCGCTTGGATTCGAGATTGCGCCACTCTCGGTTACACGGCTGCGCTGCCTGCCAGGAACATTTTCCATAATCAGCGTCAATCAGGAACTGTGATGAACACCGCTGCGATAATGGCCCTCGCACTGGGCATCGATGCCCTGATCGGCTGGCCCGCGCGGCTTTTCAAGCGCATTGGCCACCCGGTGACATGGCTGGGCGCGTTGATTACAGCGCTGGAACTACGCTGGAACCATGGTACCGGCAGACAACGCAGGTTCATGGGTGCGCTGATGGCTCTGGTGATCGCTATGGCGGCGGGCCTGCCAGCGGCTCTGGCACACTGGGCCTTGCCTGCTGGGCCATGGGGCGTGGTACTGGGCGCTATACTTGCCTGGCCGCTGATTGCCACACGGGCTTTGCATGACCATGTGCTGGCCGTGGCACGCCCACTGGCCGCTGGCGATCTGACACAGGCGCGCGCGGCCGTTGCCATGATCGTGGGGCGCGATCCGGCACAACTCGACAGTGCAGGCGTGGCCCGCGCAGGGCTGGAAAGCCTGGCCGAAAATGCCTCTGACGGGATTGTCGCACCTGTCTTCTGGGGGGTCGTGGCAGGGCTGCCAGGGATAGCAATTTATAAAGCCGTAAATACGATGGATTCCATGATAGGCCATCGGACAGCCCGCTATGAGGATTTTGGCAAATTCGCCGCCCGGCTGGATGATCTGCTCAATCTGATCCCCGCACGGCTGACAGGGCTGCTGCTCACGCTCGTCACCCGCCATGCCAGACGCGCCCTGGCGGTGATGTGGCACGATGCGGGTGCACATCGCTCGCCCAATGCAGGCTGGCCAGAGGCCGCAATGGCAGGTGCGCTTGGCGTGCGCCTGTCAGGGCCACGTGTCTATGCCGACAGGATCGCGCAGGAACCCTGGCTCAACGCACCCGCGCCCGACCCACACCCAGAAACCCTGCAGGCCGGGCTTGCGCTGTATCGCCGGACGATGGCTGCACTGGCGGCGGGGCTGGTGATACTTGCGGCGATTTGAGCACGACCTTCCAGCGCGGCGCGCGATGGCCTGCGAAGCAAGTGGGGGCCAGCCCCCACACCCCCGGGATATTTAAGCCAAGATGAAAGGAATTGTTAAGGTTAATGTGCGAGTCTGGCTGTGCGGTACAGGGAGGGATCCCGATGACCGCCCAAGGTGAAAGCGCCGTGTTGCCGGGTAGATAGGGCCAGGCGGCACGGCGCGGCCATGGTGCTGGAACTAGATTTCATCTTGGCTCAAATATCCACGGGGTTTCTCAATGTGGGCGTGCCCCCCTTGAGGCAGGGGGAGTAGGGGGGCGGCAGCCCCCCAATCCCCTGTACCGCATAGCACCCCACGTGAATTACGAGAATATGCCACGCAGATATTGCACGCTCAGCCGCGAAAATTACGCACTGTCTCGATCATCAGTGCCACATTTTCGGGATCTGCATCCGGGGTGATACCATGTCCGAGGTTGAAGATATGCGGCCCGTTATGGAAGGCGCGCACCACGCGTTCGGTGGCCTCGACCAGGGCTTGCCCGCCTGTGACCATATGGGACGATGCCAGATTGCCTTGCACGCAACCATCCTTTTGCACATGTTCCGCTGCCCATTCGGGGGTGACAGAATTGTCCAGCGCCACGCAATCCGCGCCTGTTGCCGGGCCAAATCCGATATAGCCCTCGCCTGCCTCGCGCGGGAAGGCGATGATGGGAATGCCGGGGTGGCGGGCTTTGATTTCGGTTATAATAGCGCGCGCGGGTTCTAGGGCGTAGCGCTCAAAAGCCTCACCCTTAAGCGACCCTGCCCAGCTGTCAAAGATTTTCACCACCTCCGCCCCGGCCTCGATCTGCATGGAGAGGTAGTCAATCGTGGCCTCGGTAATGCGGGCAATCAGCGCGTCAAACGCCTCTGGCGCCTGCGCGCGCATGGCATGTGCCGGGGCCTGATCTGGCGTGCCGCGCCCGGCAATCATATAGGTGGCCACTGTCCAGGGCGCGCCGGCAAAGCCGATAAGTGTTGTCTCTTGCGGCAATTCGCGCGCCAGAATTTTCACGGTCTCATAGACGGGGGCAAGTGTGTCATGGATGGCACTTGCGGGTTTGAGGGCCTCTACACCCGACATATCGGTGATAGTGGACAGGCGCGGCCCTTCGCCGGTGACAAACCACAAATCCGCCCCCAGTGCCTGCGGTACGAGCAAGATATCGGCAAAGAGGATCGCGGCATCAAACCCGTAGCGGCGAATGGGTTGCAATGTCACTTCGGCCGCCAATTCGGGATTGTAGCACAGTGACAGGAAATCCCCCGCCTGGGCGCGTGTGGCGCGGTATTCCGGCAAATAGCGCCCTGCTTGCCGCATCATCCAGATGGGCGGTGTTGGCAATGTCTCACCGGCAAGGGCGCGCAGGATTGTTTTCCGGGTGGGGGCGGCGGTCATAGGGCACTCCATAGCTTTGCCCATCTAGTCCCAATCCGGGCCGATTTTGTCAAGCACAGTTTACACATTGCGCTTGTGTGCCGCGCGCAGGATGGCTAATCATTCGCCCATGAGCACAGAGTTTCCGACCCCCGACCAACCCTTGAAAATTGGCACGCGCGGTTCGCCGCTGGCACTGGCGCAGGCCTTCGAGACACGCGCGCGGCTGATGGCCGCGCATGGGCTGCCAGAGGCCGCCTTAGAGATTGTGGTGATCAAGACCACAGGCGATGATCGCACCTTGATAGATGCCGATCGCCCCTTGAAGGAAATTGGCAACAAGGGCCTGTTCACCAAGGAAATCGAAGATTCGATGTTGGCGGGTGGCATTGATATCGCTGTGCATTCCATGAAGGACATGCCGACAGTGCAGCCCGATGGGCTGGTGCTGGACTGTTACCTCCCGCGCGAGGATACGCGCGATGCCTTTGTGGCGCATCATGTGCGGACATTGGCCGATCTTGCGCCGGGGCAGGTGGTGGGCACATCCAGCCTGCGGCGGCGCGCGCAACTTCTGAGCCGCCGCCCTGATCTGAAAGTGGTGGAATTTCGCGGCAATGTCCAAACGCGGCTGAAAAAGCTGCAAGAAGGTGTGGCCGATTGCACCTTTCTGGCCATGGCCGGGCTAAACCGTCTGGGGATGTCAGATGTGGCAAGCTCTGCCATTGCGCCCGAAGATATGTTGCCCGCGATTGCCCAAGGGGCAATCGGGATAGAGCGGCGCTTGGCCGATGAGCGCGCGGCCGCCCTGCTGGCCCCCTTGAACGATACCCCCACCACCCAGCGCCTGCGCACAGAGCGGGCCTTTCTGGCGGCGCTTGATGGATCATGTGACACCCCGATTGCCGGGCTGGCCGTGATAGAGGGTGACGAAATCTGGCTGCGCGGCGAGATTCTGCGCCCTGATGGGGCAGAGCGGCTCTTTACACAGGGCCGCGCGCCTTTGGCCGATGGGGCCGCTCTTGGCCGTGATCTGGCCGCAGAGCTGCGCGCCCGCGCTCCTGCGGATTTCTTTTCCTGGGTATGAGGGGCCAGGCTTGGGCCATTTGGGGATGTCCCGCCCAGGCAGCATAGCCAAAGCGACAGCGCGCGCGCCTGTGGTGCGATTGTACCTGTGGTGCGATTGTACCTGTGGCGCGCGTAAGGTTACGCAGCAAGCTCTCGCCGCACACCCCCCGTTGTCAGCTACAGGTTTTTGCGCCCGACAAGCGGATTTGCAAACTGAGCGCGCAAACTGGGACTGCGCAAGCCACAGGGCAAGCCAAGGCCAGAGTGCACAAGGCCAGAATGCAAGCGGCATGCCCAACCGATCGCCGCATTTAAGCGCCTTCAGGCGCTATCCGAGGCCCTGCGGTCTTTCCCTGCGCTCTGGCCTGACAGCGCCGGTTTGTGGCGCATCGCAGAGCACAGCGCCCCCAAACTGCCCCCAGTGAAAGACTTCATTCCTATCCCATCTGGCAAGCGGCACCTCGGCCCCTTATCTTGGGTAGGGAAAAGAGAAAGGGTGGCAATGGTAATCGGGCGGTTCTCGGATGGGCTGATGCGCGGGGTGGATCGTCTGGCCACAGGTGTGACCGACACGCTGTCGGAGAGCTTTTTTGAACAGCGGCTGCGATTGGGGGTGACGGGGCTGAGCGAGGCAGGCAAGACTGTCTTCATCACTTCGCTTGTTGCCAATTTGCTGGATCGCGCACGGATGGGGCGCATGCAGGCCGTGGCGGGCGGGCATATCGAGGCCGTATTCCTCCAACCCCAGCCAGATGATACCCTGCCCCGCTTCGCCTATGAGCGCCATCTTGCCGCGCTGACAGGGCCAGATCCGCACTGGCCAGAAGGCACGCGCCATATGTCACAATTGCGGCTGTCTTTTCGCATTCGGCCCGGCGGCCTTCTGAGCGGGGTGCGCGGGGCGCAGATACGACATCTGGATATCATGGATTACCCCGGCGAGTGGCTGCTGGATCTGGGGCTATTGGACAAAACCTATGCGCAATGGGCCGCCGAAGTACTGGGGCGCATGCAAACTCGGCCCTTCGCCGCACAGGCGCTGGCGCAGATCATGGCTGTTGATCCCGATGGCCCGCATGATGAAACGCAGGCTCAGGCGCTGGCCCATGGCTTTACCGCCTATCTGCACGCCGCCCGCGCAGCGGGGCTGCCCGATCTGACACCGGGGCGCTTTCTGTTGCCGGGCGATCTGGCAGGCTCGCCGGTGCTGACCTTCGCGCCGCTGCCTGCCACAGGCAGGCGCGGCACGCTGGGGCGCGAGATGGCGCGGCGCTTTGAGGCCTATAAAGCGCAGGTGATCCGCCCCTTCTTTCGGGATCATTTCGCGCGGATCGACCGCCAGATCGTGCTGGCCGATGTGCTGGGCGCCATCCATGCAGGGCCGGAGGCGGTGGATCGTCTGGGCGCAACACTGACAGAGCTGCTGGCGGCCTTTCGTCCGGGCCGCAATGCCTGGCTTACCCGGCTTTTGGGCGGCAAACGGGTGGAGCGCATTCTCTTCGCCGCCACAAAAGCCGACCACATCCACCATACCCAACATGACCGGCTGGCCGCGCTGCTGGCCGCATTATTGCGGCAAGCGCGCGACAGGGCCGAGTTTGCAGGCGCGCGCACTCAGGCATTGGCCATAGCGGCGCTGCGCACAACAGTGGAAGAAACCCACCAGCGCAACGGCGAGAGCCTGGACTGCGTGCGCGGCACATTGCTGGAAACCGGAAAGCAGGCCGCACTTTACCCCGGCGAATTGCCAAACGACCCGATGGCCCTGCTTGGCCCGGCCCGCGCAGGTGCCCCGCGCTGGCTGGGGGCGGAATATGACATCATGCGCTTTGCGCCCGCCAGACTGAACCGCAAGCCGGGCGATGGGCTGCCCCATATCAGGCTGGATGCGGCGGCAGAATTCCTGATCGGAGATATGCTGAAATGAGCCCGCGCAAACCCCTGATGATCGAAGACCCGCTTGCCCCTGTGGATGATCCAGCCTCGGCCCCGCCGCCGCCAGAAGAGGATGACGCAGCCCCCGGCCCCAA
>JAIUNA010000134.1 GCA_022565265.1 Roseinatronobacter sp.
ATCGGTTAGCTTTAGGGCATCTCCACCCAAGGCGAAACCCTTGGCACGCAATGAAAAGCGAAGCAAGTTCAGCAAGACCCGCCGCATATCTACAGACTCGCTGTTCTACACCACCGGCGAATTGATCTTCAATCAGGCGGTGCGGGATGTGCGCAAAAATCATGGCAATGCCATTATCGGACTGCTGCTGAACATTGCCCAAACCATGCTGCTGGTGGGCGTGTTCATGCTGATCTTCATGTTCTCTGGCATGCGCGCCGCAGCGGTGCGGGGGGATGCGCTGATCTATCTGATGACAGGGGTTTTCCTGTTCATGGCGCATATCAAAGTTCTGGCCGCTGTCAGCGCGGCAGAGGGGCCAACCTCGGCCATGATGAAACACAGACCCATGAATCCGATTGTTGCCATTGGCGGGGCGGCGCTGGCAGAATTGTATATCCAGACACTCTCTGTGTTTGTGATCCTGTTTCTCTATCACGTGATCTGGACACCGGTGGTGGTTTTCAAGCCAGTTGCCGCCTTCAGCATGATGCTGGCCGGGTGGCTGGCGGGGGTGGCCATCGGGGTCTTGCTTTACGCGCTCAAACCTTGGGCCCCATCCATGAGCAAATTGCTGACACAGGTTCTGAGCCGGTTGAACATGATCGCATCGGGCAAATTCTTTCTGGCCAACTCACTGCCGGAAGCCTACCTTCAATATTTCATGTGGAATCCACTGTTTCACGCCATTGATCAGGCGCGCGGATTTGCCTTTATCAATTACAACCCCATGCACACATCAGCGCTTTATCCGCTGCTCTTTGCTCTTGTAACCTTGTTTTTCGGCTTATTGGGAGAGTTCTATACCCGCCAGCATGCCTCGCTGAGTTGGGGGGCAAAGCACTGACAGGCAGCCGTGCTATGCGTGTGCCATCTCTGCCAGCACAGCCTGTGCCGCCGCGCGCGGATCGGCCGCTTGCCAGATGGGGCGGCCAATCACCACATGGTCTGCCCCGGCCCGCAAGGCGTTGCCCGGTGTGGCCACGCGCTTTTGATCACCCAGATCGGCACCCGCCGGGCGCACGCCGGGGGTGACAATCAGCTTGCCTGCCGCTTCTGGCAAGGCGCGAATTGCGGCGGCTTCCTGCGGGCTGGCGATAACACCATCGGCCCCGGCGGAAAACGCGCGGGCAGCGCGTTCCATGGTCAGCTCTGCCAGATCACCGGGGCGCATCAGCCCCTCGTCCAGATCCGCCCGATCCAGCGAAGTAAGCACTGTGACAGCAAGGATTTTCAGGCCAGAGCCGCCCGCCCCTTCCTTGGCTGCCCGCACGACATGCGGATCGCCATGAACAGTAAGGAAATCCAGATCATATTGCGCAATGCCTCGCACAGCGGCAGTGATCGTTGCGCCAATGTCAAAAAATTTCATGTCCAGAAAAATGCGCTTGCCATGTTCCTGTTTCAACTCATTGGCCAGCGCCAGACCGCCCCCTGTCAGCATGCCAAGGCCGATCTTGTAGAATGATACGGCATCGCCCAGCTTTTCCGCCAATGCCAACCCGGCGAGAGCATTGGGGACATCAAGCGCTACGATCAGGCGGTCATCGGCAAGGGGCATGGGGTGCGACATGGGCGCGTCTCCGCAGTGGCTGGCTTTGGCCCCGCATAGGCGAGAGGGGCGCGCCATGCAACTGCCCTAATCAAAGAACTCGCGCAACAAAGTGCTCAGAAGCGCTGTAAGCAGGTCTTGCGACATAAACCCGGTTACGGGCAGATCAAATTCCTGCTGCGCCTGCATGATGGCGCGGCGGGATTGATCATCAAACACGCCATCCAGCGGGCCGGGATCATATCCCAGCCGCGCCAGACGCTGTTCGATCAAAAGCCGTGTCGGCTGGCCAAGCCCCAGCGCGCGCTCTGCAGCAAGGGCTTCGTTGTCCTCTGGCTCTGGCGCAAGCGCGGGGGCGCGCGCATCCAGAGTGGCGCGCGCAGCTGGTGCAAACTCTCCCTCTGGCCAGTCGCGCAAATAGGTCTGATAGGCACTTTCGGTATCGGCTGCGCGGGCACGGCGCCATGCCTCCAGATCACGCGCACGATCCTCAGCGCGGCCAATCTCGGCCAGTGTATTCAGACGATCGCGCGCAAGGGATGCAAAAATGCCATTCGGGTAGCGTTCCAGATAGCTGCGCAGGCCCGGCGCATCGCCTTCGGCCCCTGTCATCGCCCAGAATTCGCGATCCGCACGTTCCAGCGCCTCGCGCTGCGCACGTTCCTCGGCTTCTATCTGAACACTGCGGCGCGCCGCTTCTGTGGCAAGGTTGAAAATTTGATCGCGTGTCAGATAGCCTGTTCCCTCCATGCCACTCTGGCCCTGCCAAAGCGTTATTGCGCGGCGGGTGGCGGGGCCGAAAATCCCGTCAATGCCGCGCGTATCATGGCCCAGAACTGTCAAATCACGCTGAATGGCGCGGCGTTCATCACGGGTTAGCAACAAGCGCTCTTCCACGCGTTCGGGGGCGTTGCGCAACATCTCCAATGCCGCGCGCGCGCTTTGGGCATTTTGCCCATTGGGAAAGGCTTCCAGATAGGCCAGATAGGCGGCCTCTGTATCTGCGTCTTGCGCGGTGGCGAAGGCCCGCAGATCGGCGCGCATACCGGGCGCAAACCCGGCTGGCAGGAAAGGAACAAGCGCAGGAACCGTACCCTCTGCCGACAGGTTGCGGCTACGTTCGACAATGGGGGCCAACGCCGTGCCCGGCCGCAAGACAGCGCGCAACCCTGCCATGATCGCATCTGGCCGCCCGCGCACAACGCCCACACCTTGCGGAACGGCCAGACGCGCAGGAAGCCCCGCTTGCAGCAACACCCCAAAACTCTCGTTCACGCCAGTCTCGGCCAGCCAGATCAGAGCCGAATTTCTGGCCTCTGCCGCGATTTCCAGCACCGGCTCCAGCCGCAGCCCCTCGCCATCGGCTTGGGCCAGCCCAAGCCGCTCGGCTTGTGTGCCCATCAGCCAAGCCCCGCTTTGCGCATGGGCGAAATGACCGGCCAGCACGACAACCACCCTCTCTGCCCCGTCATTTTCAATCTGCGCCTGTAAGGCTGCGAGATGTTCGCGCATTTCCAAAGCGCTTAGCCCAGTGCCCGTGATCACGGCAAAGCCCATCTCCTCCAACGCCTCGACAGCCCCCTCAACCCCGCTCGCGCCGCGCGCCTCTGTCAGGGTGGCATAGCGTTGGTTGGAGATCACGAGGGCAATATTCTCTGCAGCAAGGGATGGCGCCATCCCGACTGTCATAATCACTGCCAAAATCATGCTGCGCATAGCCTGCCCTCCACGCTCTGATGCGGGCGGGTTCAGTCGTAGCGGCGCAAATCCTCGATCACCAACCCATCATTGGGCAAAGACCCCGGCGGCACCAATTCAACCTCACCCTTGAGCTTGAGAGTAGAGAGCACACTCGCCTCATACAATGCCGGATTGACCGCGCGTGTCTCGATTCGCACTGTCATCACATCCTTTTCACCAGATCGCGTAGCAATCACACGCGCGCGGTGCACTTCGTCATGGCGGGCCACAAAGGCCGCCACCTGTTCGGGACGCACGAACATTCCCTTGATCTTGGTGGTTTGGTCGGCCCTGCCCATCCAGCCCATAATCCGCATATTGGTACGCCCGCAGGGGCTTTGGCCGGGCATCGCGGCGCTAAGATCACCCGTCGCAAAGCGTATCAGGGGATAATCCGGGTTCAACGCGGTGACAACCACCTCGCCCACCTCGCCTTCCGGCACGGGATCCCCGGTTCCGGGGCGCACGATCTCGACAATCACACCCTCATCCACAACCATACCCGCCAGCCCGTCCGTTTCATATGCGATATTGCCCAGATCGGCGGTTGCATAGCATTGGCGACAGGCAATCCCACGATCGGCGTAATAGGCACGCAAGCTGGGAAACAGCGCACCGCCCCCGACAACGGCCTTGCTGATGGACAGATTCACCCCCATCTCATCGGCTTTTTCCAGAATGATTTTCAGAAAATCGGGTGTACCAGCATAGGCCGTGCAGCCGATATCGCGCGCAGCGATAACCTGCAATTCGGTCTGGCCTGTGCCTGCGGGCAAAACTGTGGCCCCAACAGCACGGGCCGCGTTTTCAAACATCATGCCTGCAGGAACAAGGTGATAGGAAAAGCAATTCTGCACAATATCGCCCTTGCCCACACCAGAGGCATGCAAAAACCGCCCCAAACGCCACCAGTCATGGCCAGTGCGGCCCGGCTCATAGATCGGGCCGGGAGATTGAAAGACATGTTCAAACGCGGCCAATGGGTGCGCGCTCAGCCCACCAAATGGGGGCCGTTCGGCCTGCGCCGCGACAAGGGCAGATTTGCGCAAGACTGGCAGTTGTGCCAGTGCCGCGCGATCTGTCACCGCCTGCGGCTCTATTCCCGCCAGCAAGCCCGCCTGCCCCGGCGCGGCCTGCGCGCGGGCAATTACGGCAGGCAGCGCCACAGCAAGCGCAGCCGCGCGGGCCTCAGGAGAGCGGGTTTCCAGCGCGTCATAAGGGGACATGGCAAGGCTCTTTGCGAGAGGGTGAGAGGGGGCAAGGCGGAGTGTCATCACGCAAGCCAGCGTTTGCGGCGGCGGTAAGAGCGCACATCGCGAAAGCTTTTGCGGCCCTTGTCGGACATGCCCAGATAAAATTCTTTCACATCGGGATTTTCGCGCAAATCATGTGCGGCGCCTTCCATCACGATGCGCCCGTTTTCCATGATGAACCCAGTATGGGCATAGCGCAGCGCCACATTGGTATTCTGTTCGGCCAGAAGGAATGTCACCCCCTGTTCGCGGTTCAGTCGCGCGACAATCTCGAAAATCTGTTCCACAAGCTGGGGCGCAAGGCCCATGGATGGCTCATCGAGCAAGATCATGGAGGGGCGTGCCATCAGCGCGCGGCCAATCGCTGTCATCTGCTGCTCGCCCCCAGAGGTATAGCCCGCCTGCGATTTGCGCCGCTCTTTCAGGCGCGGGAAATATTCATACACCATCTCCAGATCGGCGGCAGTGGCGGCGCGCCCATCGGTGCGGGTATAAGCGCCAGTGAGCAGGTTTTCTTCAACCGTCAGATGCTCGAAACAATGCCGCCCCTCCATCACCTGTACCACACCGGCCTTGACCAGATCAGCCGGATCAAGCCCGACCATATTCTTGCCGTCATACAGGATTGTGCCTTTTGTCACCTCGCCCCGCTCGGAATGGATCAGGTTAGAGATGGCCTTGAGCGTCGTGGATTTGCCCGCGCCATTCCCCCCCAAAAGCGCTGTAATGCCGCCTTTGGGCACGGACAGGCTAACCCCTTTGAGTGCAAGAATCACATGATTATAGAGCACTTCGATATTGTTGACTTCGAGAAGTGTTGTCTGTGTGGGGCTGGTATCTAACATCGGATCTGGCTTTCGCTATCGGGCCGGATGAATGGCCCCGGACATCCTCCGGGGCCATTGCTGCGCTTAGTTCAGGCAAGCGGGGGTCATGTTGTTTTCCGCCGCAAAGGCAAGGCTGTCTTCCATCGCCATTTCCATGATCAGTTCACGATCAGGCATAATCCAATCGGTAATCAGGTTCCACTCGCGGGCATTTGCATCCCATTGCTGGATCATGGCCGCCCCGGAACCCCCGTGGTTCTGGCACGCCACCGAGAATGCGGGGCCAAAATTGGGCAAGCCAAGTTCTGCCATCAGCTCTTCGGTGATTTCCAGATTGGCCATGCCGTCGCGCATCATCGCAGGCGTGATTGCCGCCACACCGTGGATTTCCTGCGCTTTCTTGGCAGCCTCTACAGCCAGCATGGCGGCATACATACCGCGAGAATACAGCACCGTGCCCACTTCCTCGCCGGTTCCTGCATATTTGCCCGTGTCGATCACATAGCGTTGCATATCGGCATAGATGGGGTAATCCGTGCCTGTGCCATGCATTGCCAGCGCCTTGTAGCCATGTGCGCCTGCACCCACAGGCAAGACATCCTGTTGCGAGCCAGACCACCAAACGCCAATGAAGTTCTCCATCGGGAAGCGGATATTCGAAGCTTCCTGAATAGCGGTCGGGTTCATCACGCCCCAGCCCCACATCACCACATAATCCGGCCGTTCACGGCGGATTTGCAGCCACTGGCTGCCCTGTTCCTGACCAGGGCTGTCTACGCCGATTGTCAGCAATTCATAGCCGTGGCGCTCGGCCAGACGGGTGAGTGTCGGGATGGGTTCGCGCCCATAGGCAGAGTTGTGATAAAGAAGCACAATCTTCTTGCCATCCAGCGAGCCGCCATTCTCATCCAGCAGGTAGTTGATGATCACGCTGGCCCCGTCCCAGTAATTGGCAGGGTAGTTGAATGTCCAGTTGAACACTTCGCCATTGAGTGCGGATGTGCGCCCATAACCCATTGTGTGCATGGGAATGCCATCTTCGATGGTACGCGGGATAAGCTGATAGGTGATGCCCGTGGACAGGGGTTGCAGCACCAGCGGATTATCGCCGCGGATGGATTGGTAGCATTCCACCCCCCGCTCGGTGTTATAGGCGGTTTCGCATTCCGATTGCCGGATGGGCACGCCACCAATGCCGCCATCGCGTTCATTGATCAGCGTCAGGTAATCGGAATAGCCATCGGCGAAGGGAATGCCCCCTGCGGCGAAAGGCCCCGTGCGGTAGCTTAGCGAGGGGAAATGCAGCGTATCGGCCAGGCTTGGCCCTGCTGCGATCATCGTGGCCACAAAGGCCGCGGCAAGTCTGCTCATCTTCATCGGTTCTCCTCCCATATGGATGACAGATTTCTGGTTTCGTCTTTCAGTGCGGCCTGCCCCCTAGTAGGGGAAAGGCCAGAGGCGCAGCTTTTCCTTGATCGTGCGCCAGAGTGCGGCAATGCCATGCGGCTCCAGGATCAGGAAAACGATGATCAGCGCACCGACGATCATGATCTCCAGATGCGCGGCAAGATCGGTGGGCCAGCCAAGCGTGTTGACCAGCAGAAGTTTCAGCAAAACAGGCCCCACAATCAGAAAGGCCGCGCCTGCAAAAGCCCCGAAGATAGAGCCAAGCCCGCCTATGATGACCATGAACAGAACAAGGAAAGATTTGTCGATCCCGAACGCCTCGCCCGCCTCTGCCGCCCCCAGATAGACCGTGAACAACAGCGCCCCCGCAATCCCCACAAAAACGCTGGAAACCGCAAAGGCTGTCACTTTGGCCATCAGCGGGTTGACCCCGATAATCTCGGCCGCGATATCCATATCGCGGATGGCCATCCATTGCCGCCCCAGCGTACCCCGCGTCAGATTGCGCGCCAGCCATGCCAGAGAGACAAGGAAACACAGACAGATCATATACATCGCCACAGCGCTTGCGCGCGGGCCAGTCACGGCCCCGCCAAACACCTCGCGCTGGGGGGCAGAGATCATACCTGTGGGGGAATAGTTGTAAAACCATGCCTGCCGGGTGAAAAGCCAGATCAGGAAAAACTGCGCGGCCAAAGTGGCAACCGCCAGATAAAACCCCTTGATCCTGAGCGAGGGCAGGCCGAACAGCACACCCACCGCCGCCGTGACAAAGCCCGCAAGAATGATGACAAAAACGATGTTCAGAGCCGGAAACCCTGTCATCAATTTGTAGCTGGCATAGGCCCCCACCGCCATGAAAGCGCCCGTCCCAAGCGAAAGCTGGCCGCAATAGCCAATCAGGATATTCAGCCCCAAAGCCGCGATCGTATAGATCAGAAAGGGCACAACGATAGAATTTGCCCAATAGTCATTGATGATCAGCGGCATGACCAGAAAGGCAAAGCCCAACAGGAAGTAATAGCCATAGCGGTCAAACTTGATGGGAAAGGTCTGGCTATCGGCGACATAGCTTGTCTTGAAATCACCGGCTTCACGATACAGCATCTCTCTACACCCTCTCGATGATTTTTTCGCCAAACAGGCCTTGCGGGCGGAACAGCAGGAACACCAGCGCCAGCATATAGGCGAACCAGTTTTCAGTGGCTCCGCCGATGACGGGCTGCATGAAGAAGTCAAACAGCTTCTCACCCACCCCAATGATCAACCCCCCGACAATCGCACCGGGGATGGAGGTGAATCCGCCAAGGATCAGCACAGGCAGCGCCTTGAGCGCGATCAGCGAGAGCGAGAATTGCACCCCCGATTTCGACCCCCACATGATACCCGCAACCAGCGCCACAATCCCCGCGATCGACCAAGTCAGCACCCAGATAAAGCGCAGCGATATTCCCCCCGACAGCGCGGCCTGATGGTCATCGGCCACAGCGCGCAGCGCGCGGCCCTGTTTGGTGTATTGCGAAAACA
>JAIUNA010000135.1 GCA_022565265.1 Roseinatronobacter sp.
CGCGCAAAACTGGGAACCGGTTTTGCGCAAAAAGATATACGACCACGTAAGGGTAGAGTGGGTCGGGTGAATGCGAATGAACGCGGCACGTTCTAGCGCGAGCACGTGTCTGCACCTGTCCGAACAGATGTCGTGCGCGGGTTAGAGAGTTTCCCGCCGTTGTTCCCGCCTGTCATATGCCAAAATATAATCGCCATACATGCGCCCTGACAGGCTGTTTAGGGCTATTGGGTGAAGGTGTGAAAAACATATCGGTCTTTTTTCCCTGTCGCGCCCCTTTTGCCTACGGCCCTATACCCCGCCGGCACGACACACAGACCACTGCCCGCGACACCATGTATCGCGGGCAGGAGAAATGGAACACAGGCGGCGCAATCGCGATGGGCTGTTCCTGAGTTTGATTAACCACCGCCTTGCCCCGGCCCTGACTGACGATCCGCTCAGGGATGAAGATCAGTTCTGATCTCGTACTGTGCAAGCGCGGGGATCACCCGAAGATGTCGTCCACGATACCGTTATACCAACCGATGCTTTCCTCGAAAGTCTGGCGGCGCAGTTCTGCATCCTCACCTGTTTGGCTGATGAAGCTGGATACAGACTCGATCTGATCGGCACCCGCCTCGTAGCTTGCGCCAACTTTTACCCCGTCATTCGTCGAGATCAACGACCAGCATGTGTTGGAGTAGCGCGCCGGGAAGATGCGGCTGCCCGTCAATTCGCCCCGGATGACATTTGAGACGACCTTGGCCTGTGAATTGGCCGAGAAACCGGATTTCGGCATTGCGCCCTGTTGGCTGGCATCTCCCAGAACGACGATATTCGTAGCCATGCGCGAGCGCATGTCGGACGGGGTGACTGGTGCCCAGCCGGCTTCATTGGTTAGCCCTGCAAGCTCTGCTATCTTGCCGGCCTTCTGTGCCGGGATCACATTGCAGACATCTACCTGCTCTACGACCCCATCAATGCTCACTTCCATTGTATCGGGGTTAACCGCGATTTTATCGCCGCCGAAATCAGGGCCAATCCGCTCGACCATTCCGGGATAATGGCGTTCCCAGCCTTCTTCGAAAAGTGACTGTTTGGAGAAATTTTCCTTCGGATCGACGATCAGAATTTTTGCGGTTGGATTGCGCGGCGACAGCACATGCGCGACCATCGAGATACGCTCATATGGCCCCGGCGGGCAACGATAAGGATTAGGGGGTGCGACCATGCAATAGGTGCCGCCCTCGCGCATATTCTCGATTTGTGCCTTGAGAAGCTGCGCCTGCGTGCCCGACTTATAGGCATGGGGCATCTTGCTTTGCTGGCTCACATCCCAGCCCGGTACGGCCCCCTCTACAAAGTCAATCCCCGGCGCGACCACCAGCCGATCATAGCTGACAACACCGCCCCCACCCAGCGAGACAGTCTTCGCGTCGCGGTCGACAGCGGTGGCCCAGTCATGAACCACATTCACGCCATGCATGGCGATATTGCCGTAATCATGCCCTAGCGCGTCAAAAGCCCAGAACCCACCCATATAGAGATTCGAGAAATAGCAGGTGTAATACATGCGCGATGGCTCGATCAGCGTCACATCCAGTGCACCGGCGCTGTCTGCCGCAAGATAACGCGCCGCAGTTGCCCCGCCAGAGCCACCGCCGATAACGACCACGCGCGGCCGGGCCTGGCCCAAAACCGCAGGGGCCGCAAGCATGGCGGTCGCGGCAGTTGCAGTGCCAAGAAATCCTCGTCTGTTAAGCTTCATTGTTACATTTCTCCCGTTGGCGCCCCGCATTGAGGCCAGTGTCGCGCCCTTCCTCCCGTTTGCCTAGCATATGCCCCCTTTTGGGGGCCGCGCTGGCGCTTTAACGCTTTTCCACCGGGCGCGACATTTGTGGAAGAGCGCCTCACACTTGGGGCAGATCAGGGGCGCTGGCGCTCATGGCAAGGCACGCCCCCTGAACTGAAGTTACTCTTTTCCACTGTTGGCAAAATAGGCTGCCAATGCGGCGATCTCCTCATCATCCAGACGTTGTGCGATAGTCTGCATCACCTCATGCGGGCGCAGACGCTTGCGATAGGCATGCATGGCAACGACGAAATCTTCTTCTGGCCAGCCGACAATGCCCGGAATTCCAGCATGCACCCCGCTGCGCTGGTGGCAGGTGACGCATTCTGCACTTAGAAAGGCCCCGTATTCTGCATCACCCACAATCTCCAGCACTTCGGGGGACAATTGCACTTCCGGCGCACGGGCAGTGGGCGAAGCTTCGGGGATGTTTTGCGGCTGATCGGAATAGGCGCGAATGAATGCGATCAAATCCGCGCGCTCGACCTCATTTTCCAACCCCGGATAGCCCATGATCGTGCCAGATACGAGCGAGCGTGGATTCTCGATATAGGCGTCGAGGCGTTCCAGATCCCAATGCAGCCCATCGCGGCCCTGCCGGGCAAGCGCTTCGGAATACTGGAATTCCGGATGGCTGCCCGCGCGCCGGTCAAAGATGCGGTTCAGATGCGGCCCGATCCGATGTTCGGCATCCTCGCCGATCTGGTGACAGGCCGCACATTCGTATTCATAAAGCTCTGCCCCCGCGGCAGGATCACCAATCGGGATGGCCTGTGCCCCTGCCATTGCGGGGGCTATCAGAGTGCCTGCAAGCGCCAATGCAGCGAGTGTTGATCTTGGCATTCCGTCACCCTAGTCCATGTGCGATGTCAGATAAGCAATCAATGCGGCGCGCTCTTCGGCACTGCGTATGCCACGGAAGGACATGCGGTTGCGGGGGATCAACCCTGCTGGATTTTCCAAAAACGCGTCAAGCGTTGCCGCGTCCCAGATCATACCGCCTGCACTGGCTTCGGCAAAGGCGGGCGAGTAGCGGAGCCCGTCCACCTGCCCGACAGATGCATCGACAATGTTGTTCAGCGCAGGCCCCGTGCCATTGCGCGCGCCCTCCCCGATCTGGTGACAGGTGCGGCATTGCCGCCATGCTGTCTCGCCTGCCGCAACAAGCGCGGGGTCAAGCCCGGCAAGCTGAACCTCCTCTATAATCTGGGGCGCCGGCGCATCTTCTGCCACAGGCGCCTCCACCAGTGACACCCCGGAGAAGCTGTAGCGGATCACCGGGAATTCGGGGGTCACGTTCAGCTCCTGGGCCCGCGCGACAATGCTCACGGCATCGCCGCAATCGCTCATGCAGGGGTCTTGTTTGAAGATCGGGAACTCCACCACCGCGCGGTCATCGATGTAGAATCCGCTTTCATTTGGCAGGCGGATTTCAGAAAAATTCTCATGGCTCAACTCGAAGTCATCATCCACAAGGCCAGCGGAATAGAGGATATAGGCCACAATGGCATAGACTTCATCATCCTCCAATGTCTGGGCCGCTCCGAAGGGCATGGAGCGATTGACATAATCCCAGACTGTCGAGAGATAGGGCCAATAGGATTCCACCGTCTTGAGGGGCCGGGCGGCTGTGAGCGAGCCGCGCCCGCCAACAATGGGGGGCCATGCGCCTGCACCTTCGGCAAAATCGCCATGGCAGGCGGCGCAATGGTCTATCCACAAATCTTCGCCATCATAAACATTGCCATGCCCCGGCGGTAGGCCGCGCCCATCGGGCATGACAGCCACATCCCAAGCAGCGATTTCTTCAGGCAGGGCAGCACGGCCCAGACCAAGCGGATCGGCCAGCAGTGGCAGGGCAGTCAGACCGGCCACCAGTGCTGTGGTCAGGTAAAGCTTAGGACACTTCAACATTTTCGGCCTCTCCGCGCGCATTGACATACCAGGTTTGGATGCCGTTATTGTGGTAGATGGAATTGACGCCCCGAATAGCGCGCAACTGATCCTTGCTGGGCTGGACATAGCCGGTTTCGTCAATCGCGCGCGATTGCAGGAACATGGGTTCTCCGTCCCAGATGTGATCGAGGTAAAAACGCGTAAGTGCCTTGGAGCCAGGCTCTCCGGCAAGCCGGGCTGTCTGCCAGTTCATGCCACCATCAATTGACACATCAACACGGTCGATCTTGCCGCGCCCTGTCCATGCAAGGCCAGAGATTACCATCGGCCCTGGCCCGTGGCTGATGGGCATCTGCGGTGAGGGCGAGGTGATGACCGATTTGGCATGCATCTCCCATGTCCATTTGCGCGCGCGCCCTTCGGGAAGCAGGTCTGTGTATTTGCTTGTTTCTTCACGGCTCTCAATCGGGCCGTCATGCACGCCGATGCGGCGCAGCCATTTGACCCAGAGATTGCCCTCCCAACCCGGCACGACAAGGCGCACCGGATAGCCATGCTCCATGCGCAGCGCCTCGCCATTGGCGTGAAAGGCGATCATGCAATCATCCAGTGCCTTTTCCATCGGGATGGAGCGGCCATTAGAAGACGCATCCGCCCCTTCAACATAGATCCATGTCCCTTCCGGTTTCACCCCCGCCTCATTCAGCAGCGTGCGCAGCGAAACACCGGTGTATTCCATGTTGTGGATCATGCCATGGGTGAATTGCACGGCATTGAGCTGTGCGCCGCCCCATTCCATGCCGCTATTGGCCGCACATTCGCAAAATGCCGTGCGGGTGATGCGCGGCATGCGCGTCAGGTCGCCATAAGTAAAGACAAGCGGGCGTTCCACAAGCCCGGTGATCATCAGCCGGTAGTCTTCTTTGCTAAGTTCTATCGCGCCCGAATGGTGGCGCTCGAAGGCGCAACCCTGCGGGGTGATCGTGCCCTCCAGCGCATGGATTGGTGTGAAATTGATGGAAGAGACGGGATCGGCCGTCAGCCATTCGACATTGCGCCGAACCACATGATCCTCGAAATGGATCGGCATGCCGTAAGGGGTTGCATCCACGCCTTCGCCCAGAAACATCGCCCAAGGCTGGACTTCGGTGATCAGTGGGTCTGGCGTTGCGCCGCGCGCCACCCCTCCGCCCAATGCTGCGCCCCCTGCGGCAAGTCCGGCAGTGCGTAGGAAAGCCCGGCGCGAGTGGGCGCTCGGCTGGCCTGTGGCCTTGTTTGGCATATCTGACATCTCGCTATGTCCCCTCTTGTCAGTGCGCTGCCATAAAGACCGCGCCGGATGATATGTTACAGGCCCGTGACCTGGACTGAAGAATTGGCAGGCAGGGTGATACGCCCGGCCTTGCGGATGTGGTTCTCGACCACATCCCAGATTTGTGGCCCCTCGACGCCCTCGTTTACAGAGCCCCAACCGCCCACGACATAAGCGCGCGCGGGGTCTATCGCTTCGCCTGTGGCAAGCAAAACCATATCGGAAATACGCGCGCCTTGCGGGGCGCTGACATCAATCCGGTAGCCAAGCCCGCCCATGCGCACCATATCGCCACCAGCTTGGAAATAGGGATCGGGGTTGAAGATATTCTCTGCCACATCTTCCATTGTGGTCTTGAGCATTTCGCCGGTCATCTCCATCCGGTAGCATTGCCCATATGTCATGGACGTGACGTTGTGGATATCCTCGCGCGTGATTGCATCGCCCGGCATCAGGCTGGCCCCCCAGCGCACGCCGGGGGACATGGCGATTTCTGTATCCCGCTCTGTCATGATCGCTTCGGTGATCAGATCATCCCAAGTGCCGTTGAAATTGCCGCGCCGGTAAAGAAGTGTATCCGTATGGCCGATCACTTCTTCCAGATCGCTACGGTAGGGCGCGCGCTCTGCGTCGATCAGCGCCGCCATTTCCGGATCTGGCGCAATGACATCTGCAAAGATGGGGATCAGCTTGTGGCGAAACCCCATCAGCCGCCCATCACGGACATCAAGATCAAGCCGCGTGACGAATTTGCCATGGCTTCCCGAAGCAATCAGCAGCGTTTCGCCTTCGATCACCGGTTCTGGGATCGCATCATGGGTGTGGCCTGTCAGGAGAATATCTATCCCGCGCACCCGCCGCGCCATCTGGCGATCGGTTGCAAAGCCGTTATGCGAGAGCACGACAACCAGATCCGCCCCCGCCGCGCGCACCTCATCCACCATTTCTTGCATGCGCCGTTCGCGAATGCCGAAGCTGTAATCGGGGAACATCCAGCCGGGATTGGAGATGGGCATATAGGGGAAAGCCTGCCCGATAACGGCAATCCGCACGCCGCCGCGCTCAAACCACGCGTAATCATCAAATTCCGGATCATCCCATTCCCGCTCGAAGATGTTCTGGCCCAGAAAGGCGAAAGGCAGATCATCGACAATCTCTTGCACGCGCGCTTGCCCGAACGTCCATTCCCAATGGCTTGTCATCGCATCCACGCCCAGCAGGTTCATGACATTGACCATGTCCTGCCCACGGGTGAGATAGCTTGTCATCGAGCCGTGCCATGTATCGCCGCCATCAAGCAAGATGGCATCAGGGCGCTCTGCACGGATGGCGCGCACAACGCGCGCGACACGATCCATTCCGCCCATTCGGCCATATGTCCGGCCCAGTGCCTCGAAATCGTCATGGGTCAGTGCGTATGCTTCTGGCGTGCCGGGGGTAAGACCAAACATATCCACAAACGCCCGGCCCGTCACAAAGGGGGGCTGCCCTGCCGCGCTGCCCAGCCCGATATTCACCTCCGGCTCGCGGAACCACAAAGGCTTGAGCTGTGCATGAATATCGGTCACATGGATCAAGGAAACATTGCCAAAACTCTCGAAACGCAACAAATCCTCTTCAGTGAGCACTTGCTGCGCGGCAAGCCGCGACCAGCTTCCCACGCCGGATGCGCCATAAAGCGCCGATGCCGCGAGCGAGGCTTGGAAAAATGCGCGCCGTGAGATCATGTCAGAGGCCCTTCAAGGCAGCCGGGATTTGCCAGCAGTCGCTGTTGCGGCAAAGGCGCCGGTGGATCAGTTTTGCAGGAATTCGGGGAGAGCGCCCCCCAAGACCAAATCAGCTAAGCTCGAAGCTCTCGGTCTGGGTGTAGACGGAACCGTCGTCATCATACCAAGTGAAAACGAAATCGGCGGACTCTTCGACCTTCACATCGAATTCAAAATAGGGATTTGCGGAAACCGAGATGCCAAGCTTCGCATCAATCACCACTTTTCCGGCATATTCGCAGGTAAAGCGGTTGATGATCTGGCGCGCAATCGCTGTGCCATCAGTATCGCGGCGGTTGCCGGTTTCCATTGGGTGCGTGACAAGTGTTCGCACTTGCACCACTTCGCCAGCGCGGGCGGATCGGGGCAGGCGAATGCGGGGGCGGACGTCAGACATGGAGCCTCTCCTTTATCTCTATGGGCACAGGGCAGGGGCAGCCTTAGCCGCCGCAACCGCCAATGGGGACGCGGACTTCTGCAACGCCGCGCAGGATGCTGCCATCTGCCATTCTGGCCAGGGCTACGACTTCCTGTGTCTCTCCAAGGCGCAGCCGGGTAGACAGGCGCGAAGCGCCAGAGGCATCGCCAAAGCCCACACGCACAACTTCCGGGGTCGGATTGCCTGTGGCAAGGATAAGGATCTCTGTCGCGCCCGGCGCATCCACCTCTACCGGAACGCTTTCGCCATTCTCGGCGATTTCGGGCGCTATAAGGGTCACACCCCCATCGGAAATCTGCGCACCTCCGGTAAAGCTTGCTATCGAGGCTTCCACCGCAGAGGCGCGCGCAGAGATAGGCAGAGCCATAAATGCGGCTGCGCCAATTGCTGCGGTCAATGTCTCTCGTCGTGTAATCATGCTGTCAATCCTCCCGGCTGGTTGTGCCTAGCTCCGCAGGCGCGAAATGGTGATGAAAGGCAATACAAGACTGCCTGTCCAGCATGTGCGATGGCTGTACTGCCCGCATGTCGCGCCTTTCCTCCCTTGCGTCGGGGGGCATATCGCGCCCTCCGCGTGCAGCTCCTCCAAGCTGCGCATGAGATAATTCGTAGCCGATTGCATACCGAGAGGGCAAACAAAAATTCAACATCTGAGATATATTTTTTCATGAATTTGTATTTTTATATTTATCATTTAAATTCAATAGCTTGCATGCAAAGCGCGCCCACCCATTGCGGCAAAAGACCCGGACACAGGCAAAATTATCCGTGCCCGCGCTAATCCAAGTGTCGCGAACCAAGGCGCCCAGTCGAGCTTTGCCTCTGCAATTAGCGCGACCGAATCTGTTGCAATGAGCACGTCGAAGGCCACAAGAATCACCCCCATGACCTTCTCTACATGCGCAAGCCGTGCTCTGTTCCGCGCCACCCAGTCCAGAAACGGGCGCGCAAATAGCGCCGCGAATATGAAGGGCAGCGTCATGGACAGCCCATAGACAGCAAGCA
>JAIUNA010000136.1 GCA_022565265.1 Roseinatronobacter sp.
GCCACGAAATACTGGGTGATCGATCGCATGGCGCTGGATCAGCGCCTGTTCATCCCGGTTTTTGACCCCTATCTGAATTTTGCCATGGCGTGGAACCGGGGGGTTAATTTCGGCCTGTTTGGCAGTGATAGCGAAGTGATGCGTTATGTGCTGATAGCGGTGGCGCTGGCGATCACGGCTTTTGTCTGGGTCTGGGTCAAGCGCGAAGGGGCGGGGCCATGGATGCAATTCGGCGCAGGGCTGCTTATGGGTGGCGCGCTTGGCAATGTGATCGACAGGATACGCTGGGGCGCGGTGGCTGATTTCATTAACATGTCTTGTTGCGGGCTGAGAAATCCGTATTCTTTCAATATCGCAGATATCGCAATCTTTGCGGGTGCGTTTGCCTTGATCCTGTTTTCTGGCCGCAAGGCGCAAGCCCCGGATTGAGAAAGCAGGATCAGGGGCGTGACGCGGGCGTGTGAATGCGCTATGACCAAAACGGCTGGGGCAAAGGCAATGGGGGTTTCGATGGCAGTCAGGCAATTTATCCTAGCGGCGTCGGGCGCGGCAGTGCTGGCGCTGGCGGGCTGTTCTGACGCAGATGCACCAATCCTGATGCATGCGGCCGCGCAGGATCGCGGGCCGGATGAATTCAGCATTCTGCCCACAAGGCCACTGGAAATGCCGACCAATCTGGCCGAATTGCCGGCCCCCAATCCGGGCGGTGTGAACCGGGTTGATCCGCAGCCACGCGCCGATATCGCGCGTGCTTTGGGGGGCAATCCCGCCGTGGCAGTTGCGCGCGGCACAGTTGACGGCGGTATCGTGAACCATGCCAGCCGCTTTGGCCGAACCGAAAATATCCGCGACCAGCTTGCCGCCGAGGATTTGGCATTTCGCCAGAACAACCGCGGCCGCCTGCTGGAGCGGTGGTTCTCGGTCAATGTATATCACAATGCCTATCAATTTATGTGGTTGGACAAATATGCAGAGCTGGAGCGCTGGCGGCGCGCTGGTGTGCGTACCCCCACAGCCCCACCACGCCCGGAATAAGCGGCGAAGTGCTGTCGGGGATGTGATCGTGGTGGCTGCCTGATCTGGCCAAATTGTGCTATCCTTGCTGATGCAGCCCATTGCTGCAAAAGGGAGGAACGCCATGATTAAACAGATTGCACTTGTTGCGGCCCTTGTGTTTGGGGCCGGTTCGGCTGGCGCGGATACGCATTCCCATAGCGCAGATGATAGCGCGCGCACAGCCGCACCCGAAGGGGCGATGGTCTATTTCATCGGCTTGGAAGATGGCGCAACCGTAACAAACCCTGTCACGCTGCATTTCGGCGCGCGCGGTATCGGGATTGCGCCTGCCGGTGTGGATTGGCCCAATACTGGCCATCATCACCTGCTGATCAATGTCGATCCCGCAGAGGTGGAGATGGAATTCGGCCTGCCTGCCGATGACCAGCATCGCCATTTTGGTGGCGGCCAGACAGAGGTGACGCTGGATTTGCCCGTAGGCACGCATAATCTGTTTCTGCTGATGGGCGATCACAACCATGTGCCGCATGATCCCCCGATCATGTCCGAGGTGATTTCCGTTACCGTGCAATAGGCAAGCGTCACTCACGCTTGCGTGGGCGGGGTTGAAACCGGGCGCAAAGACAGTAGCTTGTCACAAAACTCCATCGGAGGAAGCCCATGTTTGCCCGCCCCCTTGCTTTTGCGGCGCTGATTGTTGTCAGCCTGCTGCGCCCGGCCCATGCTGAACCTGTAACCCATATCCAGTTGGAGAATGGGCTTGATGTTGTGGTGATAGAGGATCGCCGCGCGCCTGTTGTGGTGCATATGGTCTGGTATCGTGTGGGCGCAGCGGATGAGCCGCCCTTGCAATCGGGGATTGCGCATTTTCTGGAACATCTGATGTTCAAGGGAACAGATACCATGGCCCCCGGTGCCTTTTCTGAGGTGGTAGAGGCCAATGGCGGGCGCGACAATGCGTTCACATCCTGGGATTATACGGGCTATTTTCAGCGCGTGGCCTCTGACAGGTTGGCCCTGATGATGGAGATGGAGGCGGATCGCATGCAAAACCTCGCCTTCACTGATGCCGAATGGCTGCCAGAGCGCGATGTGATACTCGAAGAACGCGGGCAAGTGCTGGAAAGCCGCGTGGGCGGGCAATTTAATGAAACCATGATGGCTGCCCTGTTCAAGGCGCACCCCTACGGCATTCCCATCATCGGCTGGCGTCATGAGATGGAAGAACTGACAGGTGATATGGCGATGGAATTTTACCGCCAGCATTACGGGCCGAATAATGCGATTCTGATCATCGCGGGCGATGTCGATACCGCAGAAGCGCTGGAACTTGCACGCGCCCATTATGGGCCGATCCCGCCAAACCCCGATCTGGCCCCCATTGCCCGCCCCGCAGAACCCCCGCATCTGGCCGAGCGCCGCCTTGTGTTTGAAGATGCGCGCGTGGGCACGCCCTATGTCAGCCGGATGTACAAGGTTCCCTCGCGGGCCTCTGGTGATCCTGCCGATGCCGCAGCGCTGCAAATGCTGGCCGCACTTCTGGGGGGCAGTTCCACCACCTCGGTGCTGGAGCGGCGGTTGAATTTTGAAGAGGGAATCGCGCTGTCGGCTTGGGCGGGTTACAACAGCATGATGCGCGATTATGGCATGTTCTCTGTAGGTATAGCCCCTGTAGATGGCGTTTCGCTGGAAGAAGCTGAAGCCGCGATGGATCGCGTCATTGCCGAATTTCTGCAAGAGGGCGTTGACCTTGCGCAGTTTGAACGCGTGCGCCGCCAGATACGGGCGTCTGAAATCTATGCGCTGGATGACACCCAAGGCCGCGCGCGCCAATTTGGCGTGGGGCTAAGCATCGGCTTGAGCGTGGAAGATGTGGAAGGCTGGATTGATGCGCTGGAAGCTGTGACGCCAGAGGATGTGATCGCGGCAGGTGCGCGGCTCTTGGATCGTCGCGCCGCTGTCACCGGCTATCTGACCCAGCCCCAAAGTGCGGAGCTAAGCCAATGAGAGTCTGGATTGCCCTGTTTGTGCTCTTTGCCGCGCCACTGCGCGCCGAAGTGGCGATAACCCCTGTCACCTCTCCCTCTGGGTTGAACGCGTGGCTGGTGGAAGAACGCTCTATTCCCTTCGTCTCGATCGAGCTGATTTTCGCAGGTGGTGCAACGCTGGACAGCGATGAACAGGCCGGCGCAGTAAACCTGATGACCTCGCTGCTCAGCGAAGGGGCAGGGGATATGGATGCGCAAGCATTCGCTGCGCGCAGCGAAGAGCTTGCCACCCGGCTGAGTTTCAGCGCCGGGCGCGACAGTGTCAGCGTATCGGCCCGGTTTCTGACCGAAGATGCCGAGGCGGTGATTGATCATCTGCGCGCCGCCCTGACCCAGCCGCGCTTTGATGAGGATGCGATTGCGCGCGTTCGCGGGCAGATTGTGGCGCAGTTGCGCCGCGATGCGCTTGACCCCAATACACTCGCCTCGCGCGCTTTTGCGCAGGCGGCTTTTGATGGGCACCCGTATGGGCGCGAAAGCAATGGCACGCCGGAAACCGTGGCCGCCTTGGATCGTGACGCACTGATTGCCGCTCATCGCGGCGCGATAGCGCGCGATCGGGTGTTCATTGGTGCGGCGGGCGACATTTCCGCCGAGGATTTGGGCCATTTTCTGGACAGGCTGTTTGAGGGCATTCCCGATACGGGTGCCCCACAGGCGGGCCGCGCCGCATTTCTGGCCGAAGCGGGGTTGGAGATTATCCCCTTTGATGGCCCGCAATCGGTTGTCGCCTTTGGCCATGCGGGCATTGCGCGCGATGATCCCGATTTCCTGACCGCCTTTGTGGTGAATGAGGTCTTTGGCGGTGGCCGCTTTGGCACGCGGCTGATGCAATCCTTGCGCACAGAACGTGGCCTGACCTATGGGATCGGCGCGTTCCTGTCCTCTGGGGCGCTGGGCGAAAGCTATCAGGGCCGCCTGTCCACTGATAACGCCAATGTGGAAACGGTGATGGAACTCTTGCGCGAAGAATGGGCGCGCATGGCGGAAGAAGGGATAAGCACCGAGGAATTGGCGCGGATTCAAACCTATCTGACAGGCTCTTACCCGCTGCGCTTTGATGGCAATTCCTCCATCGCCGGGATCATGGCCTCTATGCAGTATCAGGGCTTTGATATTGATTATGTCAATATCCGCAATGATCTGATTGAGGCGCTTACACTGGATGAGGTGAATGCCATCGCCGCCCGGCTGTATGATCCTGAAGCGCTGTTTTTTGTGATCGTGGGCCAGCCTGTCGGCCTGAACTGAGGCTTGGCAGACCCTCCCGCAGCATGCTATATGCTGTGGGATGAACGCACCAGACCGCAACATACGCCCGGAAATCCGCCAGCTAGATGAGGCGGCGATAAACCGCATCGCGGCGGGCGAGGTGGTGGAGCGTCCGGCCTCTGCGGTTAAGGAACTGGTCGAGAATGCCCTTGATGCAGGCGCGCAGCAGATAGAGATTGCCTATGCCGATGGCGGCAAAACCCTGATCCGTGTGCGCGATGACGGGCATGGCATGGCCCCGCAGGATTTGCCGCTGGCCCTGTCGCGCCATGCCACCTCGAAAATTGATGGCTCTGACCTGCTGAATATCCACACATTCGGCTTTCGCGGCGAAGCGCTGCCCTCTCTGGGTGCTGTGGGGCGGCTAAGCATTACCACCCGCGCTGCAGGGCAGGAGGGGGCCACGCTGTCGGTAGATGGTGGGCGCATGGGGCCAGTGCGCCCCGATGCCGCGCAATATGGCACGCAGATCACCCTGCGTGATCTGTTCCACGCCACGCCCGCGCGGCTGAAATTCATGCGCTCTGACAGGGCAGAGGCACAGGCGATTGCCGATATCGTCAAACGGCTGGCCATGGCAGAACCCTATGTCAGCTTCACGCTCAGCGATGTGTCGGGCGGTGCTGTGCGCGAAATTTTCCGCACCGATGCCGCACAAGGCGCGCTGTTTGATGCGCTGGAAGACCGCATGGCCAGCATTCTGGGCCGCGATTTCACCGAAAACGCCCTGCGCATAGAGGCAGAGCGCGAGGGCCTGCGCCTGACGGGCTTTGCGGGCCTGCCCACTTATGCGCGCGGCGCGGCCGTGGCGCAATTTTGCTTCGTCAATGGCCGCCCTGTACGTGACAAGCTGCTTTTGGGCGCGCTGCGCGCGGCCTATATGGATGTGCTTGCGCGCGATCGTCACCCAGTGGCCGTGTTGTTCCTCAACTGTGATCCGCAGCTTGTGGATGTGAATGTCCATCCCGCCAAATCCGAGGTGCGCTTTCGCGATCCGGGGCTGGCGCGCGGGCTGGTGGTGTCGGCGCTGCGCCATGCGCTGGCCGAAGGCGGGCATAGGGCTTCATCCACCATCGGCGCGGCAATGCTGGGCGCAATGCAGCCCCTTTCAGGCCCGCGCCTTTATCAGATGGAGCGCCCCTCCGGCGCGGCCACACGCATGGCCTATCAGATGCAGGCCCCGCAGCAAGGCTTTGGCGAAAGCCCGGCCCTCTGGCCCGCCGCCGAGGGGCTTTCTGCCCGCCATGAACCAGCCGCCCCCGCCCCAGAACAGGCCCCAAGCTTTGAAGATGCGCCCCTTGGGGCTGCCTGCGCGCAACTGCATGGCAATTACATCATCGCCCAAACCACGCGCGGCATGGTGATCGTGGATCAACACGCGGCCCATGAGCGGCTGGTCTATGAGCGCCTGAAGCGTCAGCGCGCCGCGCGCTCGGTCGCCTCTCAGGCGCTGCTCATTCCCGAAATCGTGGAACTCTCGGCGCAGGAGGCCGCGCAACTGCTGGAACTCGCGCCAGATCTGGCCGCCCTTGGGCTGGTGATAGAGGGGTTTGGCGGCGCCAGCGTGATCGTGCGCGAAACCCCCGCCCTTCTGGGCACACTGGATGCACGCGCGCTGCTACGCGACATTCTGGACGATCTAGCCGATCTGGGCCAAAGCCAGACGCTGGAGGGGCGGATAGATGCCGTTCTCTCGCGCATGGCCTGCCATGGCTCTGTCCGGTCGGGCCGTGCCATGCGGCCAGAAGAAATGAACGCCCTCTTGCGCGAGATGGAGGCCACGCCCCATTCCGGCCAATGCAACCACGGGCGGCCCACCTATATCGAACTTGGGCTGGCCGAAATTGAAAAGCTCTTTGGCCGCAGATGAGTTTCGCCCTTGATGATCCCGTCACAATCGGGCTGGGGCTTGGCCTGCTGGCACTGGTGGTGCTCTGGCGTCTGGCACGGCTGCTTGGCCCTTTGTCCGGGCGTCTGGCGCTGCTGGATGCGCGCCTGTCCAGCCTGAGTGAAACCCAGCACCATCTGGACGGGGGGCTGGGGCAGGTGGCCCATAGCCAGACACAGGTGATCGGGCTGGTAGAGGCAAGGCTGGCCGATATGGGCCGCTATATGGGCGATACATTGGCCGGTAATGCGCAGGTTACCGCCACCAGCATGGGCGCCCTGCGCGAACGCCTGCAGGTGATCGATGCCGCACAGGCCAAGATCGAAGCGCTTTCCGGCAATGTGCTCAGCTTGCAAGATATCTTGTCCAACAAACAGGCGCGCGGCGCTTTTGGCGAAGTCCAGCTAGAGGCCCTTCTGGCCGATGCCCTGCCGCCCGATGCCTATAGCCTGCAAGCCACGCTGTCCAATGGGCGGCGGGTGGATGCGCTGATCCATCTGCCCCAGCCTTTGGGGCTGGACGCCAAGTTCCCGCTTGAAGGCTGGCAAGCCTTGGTGCGCGCCAGCGATGATGGCGCGCGCGCTCAGGCGCGTCAGGCGCTTGCCCGCACGCTGCGCGCCCATATCCGCGCCATTTCTGAGCGCTACATTCTGCCCGGCGAAACCGCAGATGGCGCGCTGATGTTTCTTCCGTCTGAAGCGGTCTATGCCGAAATTCACGCCAATATGGCCGATGTGCTGCGCGAAAGCTTCGCCGCGCGCGTCTGGATCGTCTCGCCCTCCACCTGCATGGCCACGCTCAATACCCTGCGCGCCATCCTCAAAGATACCCGCCTGCGCAACGAGGCCCGCGCGGTGCGGCGCGAGGTTCAGCTTCTGGTCGAAGATGTGGGGCGTCTGAGCGCGCGGATTGCCAAACTGGACGGGCATTTCACAGCGCTTCAATCCGATCTGACAGATATCCGCATCTCTGCCGATAAAATCACCCGGCGCGGTGCGCGGCTCGATGATTTCGATTTCGCGAAATCGCCCGATGAAACCGCGCCGCGCTGAGTCTTCTTTCTCGTCTGGCTTTCATCTTGGCTCAAATATCCTCAGGGGGTGAATTGGCCCAAAGGGCCAAGAGGGGGCGCGAGCGCCCCCTTTCTCCGCTGCCACACGCGCGCGCAGGGCGCGATTGAAACAGCGCCGCCCCGCATTACCTGCCCGCGCAAGACCACGCAGATAGGGCAGGCCCATGCATATACATACACCCACCCGTCAGGCCGGCATGGCGCGGCTGGCAGAGTTCACTCCGCGCATGGGGCGGGCCTATGCCAATGGGCGCAATTATGATTATGGCCCAGACCGGCACAAGGATGTCTCCGGCCTTTCTCCCTATCTGCGCCGCAGGCTGGTGCTGGAGCAAGAGGCCGTGGCGGCGGCCATTGCCGCGCATGGCATGGAGGGGGCCGAGAAATTCATCCAGGAAGTGATCTGGCGAGGCTATTTCAAGGGCTGGCTGGAACGGCGGCCAACAGTCTGGGCCTCGTACCGCGATGGGCTGTTGCACGATTTGGTCGCGCTGGAACGGGATCGCGCCTTGCGCCGCGCCATTGCGCAGGCTGAGGCAGGGTCAAGCGGGATTGCCTGTTTCGATGCATGGGCCGAGGAATTGGTGGAAACGGGCTATCTGCACAACCACGCGCGGATGTGGTTTGCCTCGATCTGGGTGTTTACTCTGGGGCTGCCCTGGCGTCTGGGGGCGGATTTCTTCCAGCGCCATTTGCGCGATGGTGATCCGGCGTCAAATACTCTGGGTTGGCGCTGGGTGGTGGGGTTGCATACGCGCGGCAAGGCTTATGCCGCCCAAGGCTGGAATATTGCGCAATTCACGGGGCAGCGTTTTGCCCCCGCGCCGGGAGAATTGGCCGAAGTGACATCCGGGCTGGAGCAGACAGAGCCAGAGGGC